>JBFKMA010000088.1:0-8393 GCA_041630175.1 Albidovulum sp. | reverse complement strand
GCTCGACATCGACGCGGGTGCGCAGCAGCTCGCCCGCGCGTTCGGCCCGCTCGGCCATCTGTTCGAGCCGCCGCTCGGCCGATTTCACCGTGCGCATCGCCGGGTCGTAGCGGCGCATCATGAACTCGCCGAAGCTCTGGCGGCCGTTGAAGCGGGTCTCGCGCAGGACCGCCACGCGCTGCGTCACGATCGCCTCGTAGGCGCCGGTCGCGCCGAAGCGGAAGGAATGCCGGACGGCGAGGCTTTCGAGCTCGGCGGCGATCTCCTGAAGCTCGTGCAGGGTTTCCTCGGCCTCGCGGTCCTTGTCGGACATCGTGGCGACCAGGTCCGAAAGCTGCGGATCGAGCGCGTTGAGCCGCGCGTTCAGCTCCCGCGCGCGGCCGAGGCCGAGCATCGACATCGCCCGGTAGGTCTCGATCTCGCAAAGGCGCTGCACGATCCGGCCGACGCGCCGGGCGCCGGTGCCGGGGCGGATGAAGATCGCGAAGCGCATCTGTCCGGCCGCGTCGATCTGGAAGTCGCCGGCGATGATCGCGGCCTCGTCCAGCACCCAGGAACAGGCGAGGCTCTCGGGCACGAACCAGTCGTCGAGCTTCGCCATCACCTGATCGAGATCCTCCGGCAGCGTCTCGACCCGGATCAGCACCGCCGCGACCCGGCGCCCCGGCGCGCCGGCCGCCCAGTCGGCGGGAAAGACCTCGGCTTCGGCCGGGTTGAAGGGGCGTTCGCTCACGCCCTTTCCGAAGGCCGAATAGGTCACGAATTCGGTATGGCTTTCCCATTTCAGGTCGTGCCGCCCGATCCGCGCCGCGTGATGGGTGGCGCCCTGCGGCGGATGCGCCGCGCCATGCCGGTCAAGCAGCGCCAGAAGATGGGCGCGGTCCGCCTCGCGGTCGCGGTTATGCGCGTCCTGCGGCTGCTTCACCGCGAAGTAGGCGGCGTGGCAGGGCACGTCGAGCGAGGGGAAGGGCCGCGCGTGCAGCTCGTTCACGAGCGCATAGCGTTGGGGATGGTCGTCGATCATGCGTCACAGCCATTCGGGTCGGGATATGCGGGACAGTACCGGTTCGGTTGCGGAAATCAGGCGTTCCGGCGAAAAAAGCAAGGCACACGGAGGTATACTTGCTTTTCTGCAACGCGCCTGACGGAAAACGCCCCGCTTTCAAGCGGGGCGCCCGGTTCTTGTGCAGTCCGCGAAGGCGACCGCTTCAGTCGATCATCGGCAGCAGGCTGTCCACCGACTTCTTGGCGTCGCCGTAGAACATCCTTGTGTTGTCCTTGTAGAACAAGGGGTTCTCGATGCCGGAATAGCCGGTGCCCTGGCCGCGCTTGGAGACGAAGACCTGCTTGGCCTTCCAGACTTCCAGGACCGGCATCCCGGCGATGGGCGAGTTCGGATCCTCCTGCGCCGCCGGGTTCACGATGTCGTTCGAGCCGATGATGATCGCGACGTCGGTCTTGGGGAAATCGTCGTTGATCTCGTCCATCTCCAGCACGATGTCGTAGGGCACTTTGGCCTCGGCCAGGAGCACATTCATGTGGCCCGGCAGACGGCCCGCGACCGGGTGGATGCCGAAGCGCACCTCCTTGCCCTTGGCGCGGAGCTTGCGCGTCAGTTCCGCCACCGACTGCTGCGCCTGCGCCACCGCCATGCCGTAGCCCGGCACGATGATCACGCTGTCGGCGTCATTGAGCGCCGCCGCGACGCCGTCGGCGTCGATCGCGATCTGCTCGCCCGAGATCTCCATCGCCGGGCCGCCGGTGCCGCCGAAGCCGCCGAGGATCACGCTGACGAAGTGTCGGTTCATCGCCTTGCACATGATGTAGCTCAGGATCGCACCCGAGGAGCCGACGAGCGCGCCGGTCACGATCAGGAGGTCATTGCCGAGCGAGAAGCCGATCGCCGCAGCCGCCCAGCCCGAATAGCTGTTCAGCATCGAGACCACGACCGGCATGTCGGCGCCGCCGATCCCCATGATCAGGTGGTAGCCGATGAAGAGTGCGGCCAGCGTCATCAGGAACAGGGGCACGAAACCGCCGGTATTGAAGTACCAGATCAGGCTGAAGAAGGAGATCGCCGCCGCGGTCGCGTTCAGCATGTGCCCGCCGGGCAGCTTCGTGGCCGCCGAGGTCACCTTGCCCGCGAGCTTGCCGAAGGCGATCACCGAGCCGGTGAAGGTGATGGCCCCGATGAAGACGCCGAGGAACAGCTCGACGCGCAGGATGTTAACCTCGACCGCCTCCTTCTTGGCCAGAAGTGCTGCGAAGCCCTCCAGCGCCTTCTTCGCGCTGTCGTCCATCGCCAGCACGCGAACCAGTTCGAAATGCGCGTTGAAGCCGACGAAGACCGCCGCAAGACCGACGAGCGAGTGCATCGCAGCCACAAGCTGCGGCATCTCGGTCATCTGCACACGCTGCGCGATGTAGACGCCGATGAGGCCACCGCCGGCGATCAGTACGAGCGACATCAGCCACAGGCCGGAGCCGGGCCCGATCAGCGTCGCCAGCACGGCGAGGCCCATGCCGACGATCCCGTACCAGACCGCGCGCTTGGCGCTTTCCTGACCCGAGAGACCGCCGAGGCTCAGGATGAACAGAACAGCCGCGACGACATAGGCCGCAGTCGTGAAACCGAATTCCATGATCCCGGCCTCCTTACGATTTCTGGAACATGGCGAGCATGCGCCGGGTGACGAGGAATCCGCCGAAGATGTTGATCCCGGCCATGAAGATCGACAGGGCCGCCAGGAGGATCACCAGATACGATCCCGAGCCGATCTGCATCAGCGCGCCGAGGATGATGATCGACGAGATCGCGTTGGTGATCGCCATCAGCGGCGTGTGCAGCGAGTGGCTGACATTCCAGATCACCTGGAAGCCGACGAAGACCGCCAGCACGAAGACGATGAAGTGCTGCATGAAGCTCGCGGGCGCCACGGCGCCCACCAAGAGCATCAGCGCGCCGCCGACGCCGAGGAGCGTCACCTGGCTCCTGGTCTGGGCGCGGAAGGCGGCAAGCTCCTTGGCGCGCTTCTCCTCCGGCGTCAGCTCCTTCGGCTTCTCCTTGGGCTTCGCCGCGGCGATCGCCTGCACTTTCGGCGGCGGCGGCGGGAAGGTGATCTCGCCCGCATGGGTCACCGTCGCGCCGCGGATCACGTCATCTTCCATGTTGTGGTTGACGACGCCGTCCTTGCCCGGCGTGAGGTCCGTCATCATGTGGCGGATATTGTTGGCGTAAAGCGTCGAAGACTGCGCCGCCATCCGGCTCGGGAAATCGGTATAGCCGACGATGGTGACGCCGTTGTCGGTGACGATCTTCTGGTCGGGCACCGTCAGGTCGCAGTTGCCACCGCGCTCGGCGGCGAGGTCGACGATGACCGAGCCGGGCTTCATCGCCTCGACCATGTCCTTGGTCCAGAGCTTCGGCGCGTCGCGGCCCGGGATCAGCGCGGTGGTGATGACGATGTCCATCTCCGGCGCGAGCTCGCGGAACTTCTCGAGCTGCTTTTCGCGGAACTCCGGCGAAGACGGGGCCGCATAGCCGCCGGTCGCTGCGCCGTCCTGCGCCTGCTCCTCGAAATCAAGATAGACGAACTCCGCGCCCATGGATTCGATCTGCTCGGCCACTTCGGGGCGCACGTCGAAGGCGTAGGTGATGGCGCCCAGCGAGGTCGCCGTGCCGATCGCGGCCAGCCCCGCGACACCGGCGCCGACCACGAGCACCTTGGCCGGCGGCACCTTGCCCGCCGCCGTCACCTGCCCGGTGAAGAAGCGGCCGAAATTGTTCCCGGCCTCGATCACCGCGCGGTAGCCCGCGATATTGGCCATCGACGACAGCGCGTCCATCTTCTGGGCGCGCGAGATCCGCGGCACCATGTCCATCGCGACGACGGTGGCGCCCTGCTTCTGGCAGAGCTCCAGAAGCTCCTTGTTTTGAGCGGGATAGAAGAACGAGATCAGCGTCTGACCCTTCGAGAGCCGCTTGGCCTCGGTCTGCGACGGCGGCCGCACCTTGGCCACCACGTCGACCTCCTTGAACAAGGCCGCGGCGGTCTTCACGACGGTGACGCCGGCCGCCTCGTAGGCCTTGTCCGAGAACCCGGCAGCCGCGCCCGCGCCCGCCTCGACAAAGCATTCATGGCCGAGCTTCTTCAGCTGTCCCGCCGAGTCGGGCGTCAGCGCAACCCGCGCCTCGCCCTCGGATATCTCCTTCGGTACCCCGATCTTCACTGTTGCTTCCCTCTTCGCGATGGCGCGATGCATGTATTCGTCGCATCGTCACCTGTTTCCGACGCTCGCGCCGGGTTAATAGCCCGCGGCTCTGCACCGCGGCAATAGTCTTTCCGTCGCGTCACAGCCAGCGCCGAGTCCGGTTGCGGTACTCGTCGAAGCTGTCGCCGAAATGCCGCGCGAGCCGCGCCTCCTCGTCGCGGATGAAGCGCCGCTCGATCACCCGCATGAAGACCAGGACGAGCGGCAGCGCGATGAGCGCGTCGAGCGCGATGTAGACCCCGGCGAGCAGGATCGCATCGGCGAGGTAGATCGGGTTGCGGCTGAGGCGAAAGACGCCGCCCGAGACCAGCGCCTCGGGATCGCGGCGCGGGATCACCGTGGTGCGCGATCCCATCATCTGCAGCACCGCGACCACCATCAGCACCAGCCCGAGCGCGATCAGCCCCCATCCCACGAGGCCGTTGGCGCCGAGGCTCCACGGCAGCACGCGCCCGAAAAGGCCGCCGATCACGGCGAAGCCGAGCAGCCAGACGGGCGGAAGGTCCAATTGCTTCATCATCGGGTGGCGCTCCAATCCCGGTCCTTGCGCGACCCTATGACCCGCCAGTGGTCGAAGACAAGACGGCAGGCGCCCGATTGTGCCGGAAACCCGGTCCGGGACGCCACGACCCGGTGACGCACGGAAATGTCTGGCGATCCGGCCCGGGCCATTCTAGTCATGGGACAAGTTCCCCCGGCGCCTCCCGCATAGCGGCGCCGACCGGACCGGAGATCGCCAATGACCACCGACTTCGCCGCGACCCGCGCGCTGTTCCATCTGCCCGAGGGCGTGATCTATCTCGACGGCAATTCGCTCGGCCCCTTGCCGAAGGCGGCGGCGGCGCGCGTCGGCGCCTGCGTCACCGAGGAATGGGGCGAGATGCTGATCACGGCCTGGAACCGCGCGAACTGGATGGAGATGCCGCGCCGGATCGGCGACCGGATCGGGCGGCTGATCGGGGCGGAACCGGGGTCGGTCGTCATCGGCGACACGCTCACCATCAAGGTCTACCAGGCGCTGGCCTCGGCGCTTGAGTTGCGCCCAGGCCGCAAGGTCATCCTCTCGGATACCGGCAACTTCCCCGCCGACCTCTACATGGCCGACGGGCTGGTGCGCACGCTCGGCGACGGGCACGAACTCAGGACCGTCGCGCCCGAGGCGGTGGAGGAGGCGATCACGCCCGACCTCGCGGTGCTCCTGCTGACCGAGGTGGATTACCGCACCGGCCGCAAGCACGACATGGAACGGCTGATTGCCAAGGCGCACGAGGCTGGCGCACTGGTGGTCTGGGACCTCGCCCATTCCGCTGGCGCGATCCCCGTGGATGTCGTCGGCGCCGACGCCGATTTCGCGGTCGGCTGCAGCTACAAATACCTCAATTCCGGCCCCGGCGGCCCGGCCTTCATCTACGTCGCACCGCGCCTTGCCGGGATGGTCCGCCCAGCGCTCTCCGGCTGGCTCGGCCACGAAAGCCCCTTCGCCTTCTCGCTCGACTACCGCCCCGGCGAGGGGATCGAGCGGATGCGCGTCGGCACCCCGCCGGTGCTGCAAATGGCGGCGCTGGAAGCCTCGCTCGACATCTGGGACCGGGTGGACATGCGCGACGTCCGCGCCCGCTCGATCGAGCTGACCGAGGCCTTCATCCAGGGCGTCGAGGCCGCCTGCCCCACGCTCGCCCTCGCCTCGCCGCGCGACCCCGAGGCGCGCGGAAGCCAGGTCAGCGTCCGCCACCCCGAGGGCTACGCGATCATGCAGGCGCTGATCGCCAAGGGCGTGATCGGCGATTTCCGCGCCCCCGACATCCTGCGCTTCGGCTTCACGCCGCTTTACACGACGATGGAGGATGTGGAGGCCGCCGTGGCGATCCTCGCCGGGATCATGGCGACCTCCGAATGGGACCGCCCCGAATTCAGGACCCGCGCCAAGGTCACCTGACGCAGCGGCGCAAGGAGAACCCGATGGCCGAACAGCCCTACGACCCTGCAACCGAAGGCGCCAGGACCGCGTTCGAGGACGCCATGTCCTACGGCGACTACCTGTCGCTCGACAGCGTGCTGACCGCGCAGAAGCCGCTCAGCACCGCGCATGACGAGATGCTCTTCATCATCCAGCACCAAACCTCCGAGCTCTGGATGAAACTGATGCTGCACGAGCTTGCCACCGCACGCGACTGCATCGCCGCCGACAGCCTCGCCCCGGCCTTCAAGCTCCTGGCCCGCGTCGCGCGGATCATGGAGCAGCTCAACTCCGCCTGGGACGTGCTGCGCACGATGACGCCGTCGGACTACACCGAGTTCCGCGGCGCGCTCGGGCCGTCCTCGGGCTTCCAGTCCTGGCAGTACCGGCTCATCGAATACGCCGCCGGCAACCGCAACCTCGCGATGCTGAAGCCGCATGCCCACCGCCCCGACATCACGACGCGGCTCGAAGCCGAGCTTGCCCGCCCCTCGCTCTACGACGAGGCGGTGCGCGCCGCCGCCCGCGCCGGGCTGCCGATGCCCAAAGCGGTGCTGACCCGCGACGTGCGCCAGCCCTGGGCGGCGCATGACGGCGTCGAGGCGGCCTGGCGCGCGGTCTACGAAGACCCCGAGGCGCATTGGCCGCTCTACAATCTCGCCGAGAAGCTGGTCGATTTCGAGGACTACTTCCGCCGCTGGCGTTTCAACCACGTGACGACGGTGGAGCGGGTCATCGGTCTGAAGCGCGGCACCGGCGGCACCGGCGGCGTGCCCTATCTGCGGCGGATGCTCGAAGTGGAACTCTTCCCCGAACTCTGGCGGCTGCGGACCGCCCTTTGACGCGGGTACCGGGCCGCGTCACGCGGTCCTCAGCCGGCCGGCCTCCGCCGACCGCCCGGCCCAGTCCCGGACCGCCGCGCCGAACGCCTCGAAGAGCGGCCGCGACACCGGATCGGCGGTGGCATTCCATTCCGGATGCCACTGCACCGACAGCGTGAAGCCCGGCGCGCCCTCGACATAGAGCGCCTCGGGCGTGCCGTCCGGCGCCCAGCCGTCGATCACAATGCGCCGCCCCGGCGCCTTGACCCCCTGACCGTGCAGCGTGTTCGTCATCACCTCGGTCGCGCCGAACAGCCGGTGAAAGACGCCGCCTTCGGTGAACCGCACCGCATGACGCAAGGCGAACTTCTCCTCGAGCGTGCCGTCGGGCGGCATCCGGTGGTTCGAACGCCCCGGCAGGTCGCGGATTTCGGGGTCAAGCGTGCCGCCCAGCGCCACGTTGACCTCCTGAAAGCCGCGGCAGATGCCGAAGAACGGCTGGCCGCGCTCGACGCAGGCCCGGACCAGCGGCAGCGTGATCGCGTCGCGGCAGCGGTCGAAGGCGCCATGCGCCTCGGTCGCGGCCTCGCCGTATTCCTCCGGATGCACGTTCGGCCGGCCGCCGGTGAGAAGAAACCCGTCACAGGCCTCCAGAAGCTCGGCCACCGTGACGAAACGCGGATCGGAGGGGATCAGGAGCGGCATGCAGCCCGCGACCTGCGCCACGGCGGCCGAGTTGATCACGCCGCCGGCATGGACGGGGTACTCGTTGTCGAGCAGGTTCATGTTGCCGATGATGCCGACGATGGGCCGTGCCATTCGCGCTCCGTCCTTGCTCCCCCGCGGTAAAGGATAGGCCGGCGCCCGGCCGAGGAAAAGCCCCCCAGGCCGCACAGCGCCCCCGCGGATCGGCGCAGCCGCCCGCGCCCGGCCCGATCACGCCTCGGGCTGGAAGCCGGCGGCCCGGATCCCCGCCTCGGCCGCGATCGCGTCATTGTCCGACGTGTCGCCCGTGACGCCCACCGCCCCCACGACCGCGCCCCCGGCATCGCGGACCAGGACCCCGCCCGGCACCGGCAGGATCCTGCCCTCGAAGACCCCGCTCAGCGCCGCCATGAAATAGCCCTGCGCCTCGGCCCGCGCCATCTGCGCCCGCCCGCCCATGCCCAGCATCACCGCGCCATGCGCCTTGGCCCGCGCGATCTCGAACCGCCCCGGCGAGGCGCCGTCGGTGCGCTCGAAGGCGAGGACATGCCCGCCCGCGTCCAGAACCACCACCGACAGGGGCTTCATCCCCGCCGCCTCTCCCGCGCCAAGCGCCTCCCGGATGATCACCCGCGCCG
>JBFKMA010000087.1:0-8431 GCA_041630175.1 Albidovulum sp. | reverse complement strand
TCGATTTCCAGACCGACGACTGGCGCGAGATCGGGCCCGGTTCCGGCAGCGTCCTGGATTTCTTCGTGCCGTCGGGGCGCGGCTGACGGGCATCGCGCCCGCCGAAGCTGCGGCCTTCGGGCGCTTCGCCAGCGCGACGGGTCGCGTGCCGGCGGATCCGGCTCAGCGGAACGGCGGTGCGTAGAGAAGGCCGCCCTGGGTCCATTGCGCGTTCAGGCCGCGGGCGAGCCCGACCGGTGTCGATTCCCCGATATTGGCGGCGAAGATCTCGCCGTAATTGCCCGACGCGGCGATGGCCCGCTTGGCCCAGAACTGGTCGAGACCGATCATCGCGCCGAGCTCCCCCTCGGTGCCGAGCATCCGGTCGACTTCCTTGTTCGGGGTTCCCTTGGCAAGCTCTTCGACATTGGCCGAGGTCACGCCGTACTCCTCCGCCGCAATGAGCGCGTTCAGCACCCAGCGGACGATATCGGCCCATTGCTCATCGCCTTCGCGCACCAAAGGCCCGAGCGGTTCCTTCGAGATGATCTCCGGAAGGATCACGTGGTTCTCGGGGTCGGCGAAGACCGCGCGCGTCGCCGCGAGCCCCGACACGTCGGTCGTGTAGGCATCGCAGGCGCGGGTCAGGTATTGCTGCTGGCCCTGCTCGTTCGTGTTGATCGGCACCGTCTGGTAGGACATGTTGTTGGCCCTGAAGTAATCGGCCAGGTTCAGCGCCGTCGTGGTGTCGGACTGGACGCAGACGGTCGCACCATCGAGTTCCTTGGCCGAGGACACGCCAAGATCCTTGCGCACCATGAAGCCCTGACCGTCGTAGTAGTTCACGCCTGCGAAGGTGAAGTCGAGGCCGGCATCGTGCGCAAACGTCCAGGTGGTGTTGCGCGCGAGCAGGTCGATGTCGCCCGACGCCAGCTTGGTGAACCGGGTCTCCCCGTTGGTGGGAACGTAATTGACTTTTGAGGCGTCGCTCAGGACTGCTGCGGCGACGGCCTTGCAGATCGCGACGTCGAACCCCTGCCAATTGCCGTTCGTATCCGGAGCGGCGAAACCGACAAGCCCGGTATTCACGCCGCAGTTGAGCTCTCCCCGGGCCTTCACGTCGTCGAGCGTGGCGGCGGATGCGTATCCCACCAGCATGGCGCCAGCCCCGAGCGTCCCGAGGAATACGGATTTCTTCATTGTTACCTCTTCCAGAGTCGCCGCCCTGCTTGGACCGTTTATGAGGGCCAGGTGGTCCCGGCGTTATTTTCTTGGCTCGCCCCCGGTGCGGGCAGTTTCGACGGATGATTCTTGCGCGTCAAGGATGCAATAGCGCTTGTCCCGACGGCAGCGTGAAGTCCAGACCCCAGACGAGGTCTGGCGCGGTTCTTGCGCGGCCCTATCCCGCGTTCGGCGTGCAGATCTGCCAGAAATCACGTGCCAGCAGGAACTCCTCCCGCTTCCTCTCGGCGGCGGCGGCGGCTTCCTCGTCCTCGCCCCACAGGGCGATCTGCCAATCCTCGTCGAGCCGCGACAGCCGCCACAGCGTTTCGGCGTCGAACTCCGCCCGCGTGGCCGCAAGCCCAAGGACCAGCGAGCCGCTCAGGGAGACGAGATCGTGAAGCGCCGTCAGCTCGAACGGCGTGGATGACCGGACCAGCCCGGCAAGGCACCCGAGGCTCTCGGCCGGCTGTGCGACGGGAACCACCCCGCGGCCGGTGCGCAGGCGTGCGCCGAGCGTATCGGCCGCCCAGTCCAGCATCGGGTCCCAGGCCTCCGCCTGGGCGCGGGCCAGCTCCTCCGGTGCCTCGGCGCGGTAGCAGAGCAGGTCCGACGCGCCATAGGCCGCGATGAGCTCCGCGACCTCATCGAATTGCGGCGCCACCTTGTCGATGGCGGCGTTTACGCGGCGCGTCATCGGCATCCGCCGCGGATCGACGTCACCCTCCACCGCCGCCCATTCGGCGGCGACGGCCTCGGCCATGTCGCGGCTCGGCAGGACCAGCGCCGCCTTGGCCGGCGTGCGCACGGGACGCGAATCGAGGCGGACGCCGAAGCCCGCGCCCTCCTCCGCCACCGCCACCGTCTTCCAGAAGCGTTTCGCCTTCCAGCCGCTCATGCCCTCTCCCATATCCGTTCGAGCGCGACGCCGAGCCCGGTGAAATCGCCGACGACCTGGCCCGCCCCGGCCGCGCCGAGCGCCTCGGCCCGGTGGTAGCCCCAGGTCACACCGATCGTGTGGACCCCGGCCGCGCGGCCCATCTCCATGTCATAGGTGGTGTCGCCGATCATCACCGCATCGCCCGCCGCGATGCCGGTTTCGGCCAGCGCGGCATGGAGCATCGCGGGATGCGGCTTGGACGGATGATCGTCGGCCACCTGCGTCGTCACGAAATGGCCCTCGAGGCCGTGCGCCGAGAGCACATGCGAGAGCCCGCGCCGCGACTTGCCAGTCGCCACGCCCAGGATCATCTCGGGACGCGCCCGCAAGGCCGCGAGCAGCTCGGCCGCGCCGTCGAAGAGCGGCGACAGCCGGCCGGCGCGCAGGTGCCCGAAGCTCTGCTTGTAGGCCTCGACGATATCGGCGCGAATCGCGGGCGGAAGGTGCGGCACCAGTCGCGCGATCGCCTCCGGCAGCGACAGGCCGACGATCGACAGAACCTCCGCGCGGGGCGGCATGGGCTGCGCCACCGCCTCGAAGGCATGGGCCATCGCGGCATGGATATGGTCCTGGCTGTCGACGAGCGTGCCGTCCACGTCGAAGACCACAAGCCTCAGCGGAGCCGTCATGCCTCCTCCGCGAAGGGGTCGGCCGGGACATCCGCCTCGGACCAGCCGACGGTCTTCCAGGTGCGTTTCATGTGGTCCGGCAGCGGCGCGGTCAGGGTGATGCGCTTGCCGGTGATCGGGTGGTCGAAGCTGATCGAGCGCGCGTGCAGATGCAACTTGCGGCTGATATCGCCGCCGAGCTGCGCGCCCCAGCCATCGCCGAGATTCTCCTGCCCCGAGCCGCCGTATTTTCCGTCGCCGACGATCGGATGGCCAATCTCGGCCATATGGGCACGGAGCTGGTGGGTACGCCCCGTGACCGGCACCAGCGCCACCCAGGCGGCGCGGGTGCCGAGCTGGTCGAGCACCGCGTAATCTGAGGTGGCGCGCTTCGCGCCTTCGGTCTCATCGACCTTCGAGGGATGGATCGCGATCATCTTCTCGCCCTCGCCGCCGCGGCCGTGGCCCGGCGCCTTGACGAGACCGAAGCGGATCGTGCCCATCCGGGGGCTCGGCAGGCCGGCGACCGCGGCCCAGTAGATCTTGCGGGTGGTGCGCGAGCGGAACGCCTCGCTCAGCGCGCGCGCGATCCGCCCCGTGCGGGCGAGCAAGAGGACGCCCGAGGTGTCCTTGTCGAGCCGGTGGACGAGCTTCGGCCGGTCCTTGTAGCCGAACATCAGGGCCTCGGTCAGCCCGTCGACATGGCGGTTTCCCTGGCCCGAGCCGCCCTGGCTCGGCAGGCCCGCCGGCTTGTTGAGCGCGATGATGTGTTCGTCCTTCCACAGCACCGCCGCCTGGATCATCTTCGCGTCGGCATCGCTCACACCCGCCGGCACGGGGCGCGGCGCGGCCTCGGACTTCGGCAGCGGCGGCACGCGGATCTGGGCGCCCGGGCCGACGCGGGTCGCGGCCTTGACGCGGCCGCCATCGACGCGGATCTGCCCGGTGCGGCAGAGCTTCTCCACCTGGCCCTGGGTGATCTCGGGGAAGCGCTTCTTCAGCCAGCGGTCGAGCCGGCTTTCGCCATCATCCTGGCTGACGGTGAGGATCCTGACGGCACTCATGCGAACACCCCGCGCGCTGCGATCATGCCAAGCACGATGGCGATGAGAGAAAGCCCCACGGACCCCACGACATAGGCGGCGGCGAGGCCGATCTGGCCGCGTTCGTAGATCGTCAGCGCGTCGAGCGAGAAGGCCGAGAAGGTGGTGAACCCGCCGAGGAGGCCGGTCATCAGGAACGGCGCGAGCCGCATCCCGTCGCGATGCGCCAGCACCACGACGAGCGCCCCCATCAGGAAGGAGCCGAGAACGTTGGCGAAGACCGTGCCCCAGGGGAAGCCGGGGCCAATGAACCGCATCACGGCGACGTTCGTCATGTAACGGGCCGAGGCACCGATCGCGCCGCCGAGGGCCACCTGGATGAGGGACTGGATCATGGCGCCTTCCTCTTCCGCTCGCAGGACAAAGTCAACCGGGGCAAGGGGGCCTTCTGCCTCGTCTGCGCCCTTGCGGGCGCATTCACCCCCGAGGATATTTGATCCAAGCGGAAGATCAGGCGCCGCGCTTGGCCCGCAGCTTCACGAACCAGTCGAGCCGCTTCTTGAGTTCGCGCTCGTAGCCGCGTTCGACGGGCTGGTAGAAGACCGGGCGCTTCATCGTGTCGGGGAAGTAGTTCTGCCCCGAGAACCCGTCCTCGGCGTCGTGGTCATAGGCATAGCCGGCGCCGTAGCCCTGCTCCTTCATGAGCTTCGTCGGTGCATTGCGGATATGCAGAGGCGGCGGCTCGGACCCGGTGTTGCGGGCCGACGCGCGGGCGGCCTTGTAGGCGACGTAGCCCGCGTTCGATTTCGGCGCGAGCGCGAGATAGGTGACGGCCTGCGCCAGCGCCAGCTCGCCTTCGGGGCTCCCGAGTCGCTCGTAGGTCTCCCAGGCATGGAGGCAGATCGTCTGCGCCTGCGGATCGGCGAGGCCGATATCCTCGACCGCCATCCGGGTGATGCGGCGCGCGAGGAAGCGCGGATCCTCGCCGCCTTCGAGCATCCGCGCGAACCAGTAGAGCGCCGCGTCGGGATCCGAGCCGCGCACCGATTTGTGCAAGGCGGAGATCAGGTTGTAGTGCTCGTCTCCGGACTTGTCGTATTTCGCGGCCCGCCGCATCAGGCGTTCGGAAAGGGTTTCGGTCGAAAGCGGCGCCTCGAGCTTCCAGGCGGCGACCTGTTCGATGAGGTTGAGAAGCGCGCGGCCGTCGCCGTCGGCCATGGCGATCAGCGCCTCGCGCGCCTCTGGTTTCAGCGGCAGGGCGCGGCCGAGCTCCTTCTCGGCGCGCTGCGCGAGCCGTTCCAGGTCGGCGGGCGAGAGGCGTTCGAGCACGATGACCTGGGCGCGGCTGAGCAGCGCCGCGTTGAGCTCGAAGGAGGGGTTTTCGGTCGTGGCGCCCACGAGGACGATGGTGCCGTCCTCCATATGCGGCAGGAAACCGTCCTGCTGGGCCTTGTTGAAGCGGTGGATCTCGTCGACGAAGAGCAGCGTGCCGCGGCCCTGCGACCGGCGCAGCTTGGCCGCCTCGAACACCTTCCTGAGTTCCGGCACGCCGGTGAAGATCGCGCTGATCTGCACGAAGGCGAGATCGGTCGCGTCGGCCAGAAGCCGCGCGATCGTGGTCTTGCCGACACCGGGCGGCCCCCAGAGGATGAGCGACGACAGGCTGCCGGAGGCCAGCATCGCGCCGAGCGGCCCGCCGGGCGCGAGCACCCGACCCTGGCCGATGACCGCGTCGATCGAGGCCGGCCGGAGCCGGTCCGCGAGCGGGCGCGGCGCGGTCGGGGCGATGGTCTTCTCGGCGCTGTCGAACAGGTCGGGCATGACACGACTCTATCTTCGCCGGCCGGGGCGAGAAAGACGGGAAACGCATCTCTCTGCCACCGGATCGGCGGCGCGGCCGGGCCGCGGACCTAATGCATTTTGCTCGACAGGTCGATCTGCACGCACTGATAGTCGCCGTCGTCGATGAACATGACCGGCCCGATCCCCTTGGCGGTCAGCCCGCAGCGCCCGTACCAGCGCGGCCAGTTGGCCGGCGTGATCGCGATGAGTTGCGTCGCGCCGAGTTCCCGCGCCGATTTGACCATGGCTTCGACCATGTAGGCATGGACCCGGCGGCGGATCATCTGCGGCGTCGAATGCAGCACGAAGACCCGCGTGCATTCCCAGCAATAGGGATCCACCGGCGCCTCTTCGTAGAGGAGATCGGTCGACAGCGAGGACAGGAGCCCCCGCTGGGCGTCGCGGATCATGTAGCTGTAGATGCCGCAGCGCGCCGTGGTCGGCGTCAGGCGGATGCCGGCATAGACCTGGCCGACATCGTCATGGATCGCGATCCAGCGGCTCGCCGGGGTGTCGTACTGGTCATATTCCATGTCCAGCGCCTCGGGCAGGTTCCATTGCTTTTCGACAATGAAGGACTGCTTCCGGGCGCGAAACAGGTTGGCGAAGAGTTCGCCGTGGTTGTGCAGATTTTCGAAAGATAGGACGGTCGTTTGCATGGGTGGTCTCCTGCTTGGTTAAGTTCTCTAACCCTGCATGCAAACGAAAGACCGACATCTGGTTACATCAGCCGATAGTCTTTGGCGCGTTGGATAGCCTCCGCTGTCGTGCGCGCGAGCAGTTTCTGCCGTGCAGACATCAACCGAGCCTTGAGCGCACTTTCCGATATGTTCAGTTTGGCTGCTGCAGCCGCGTGCCGGTCCCCCGCCGCAATCAGGCGCAGGGCTTCGATCTGGGCGGTCGTCAGGCTTTCCGGCGGTTCGGTGACATCGTGAAGCCGCCGGACGAGTTCCGCGATCTTCTCGATCTCGGAATCCGTGAAATCTCGATCTGCGCGAGCGAAACTTGAAATGGTCCTCGACCGGACCGGTCCGCAGGACACGGTCAAGCCAAAGGTCAGGCCGAATTGCTTGGCCTCCTCGAAAAGCCCGAAAGGGTCGGGAATCGTCATCTCGCTCCAACGGCAGGCGCCTTCGGTGCTGAACCCCCAGGCGATGGTCGGATCCCGGAGCGCATAGGCCTTCTCGGTATAGTGGTCCAGCCAGTCCTGGTTGTAGTTGGAGAACTGCATAAGCGGCGAGGCGTACCGGATGTGCAAGCCTATGAAATAGCCTGCCGGCGCCAAAAGCGATAATTTGTGTAATATGGGGTCAAGCCCTGACATTTCAGACATGTCCTTTTAGACAAGTTGCCCTGATTTCAGTCAACCGTAAATTGAAGGGGCTAGGCTGTCTTGGTGAGGGTCATTTCATTGCGTACGATCAACCCCGGACTTTTCACGAGACTCATGCGTTTGCCTGACTCGGCGCGAGCCGACCTCCTTGAGTTTCTGGGCGCGACTCCGGTTGCCGACGCGCAGCTGTCAGCGATGATCGACCACATCGCGGAAAGCATCCGCGCGGATCGCCGGAATGTTCGCCTCGGATCGGGTTGAACTGTCGGACTTGCACCGCACCACATTCCCAAAATGGAACAACCCCGCCGATACTAACGGCGGGGTTGCAATTTGCAATCCTTGCTGACGCAGCGTCAGGATTCGGCGGCGTCCTCGGCCGCGACGCGGGCCTTGTCGGCCGCGCCCTTGGCCGCCGGGTCGCGGTCGACGAATTCGATGATCGCCATCGGCGCCATGTCGCCGTAGCGGAAGCCGGCCTTCAGGACGCGGACATAGCCGCCCTGGCGCTCCTTGTAGCGGGGGCCAAGCACCGCAAACAGGCGCTCGACATACTTGTCCTGCTTGAGCTGCGCGGCCGCCTGGCGGCGGGCATGCAGATCGCCGCGCTTGGCGAGCGTGATCAGCTTCTCGATGATCGGACGCAGTTCCTTCGCCTTGGGAAGCGTGGTCTTGATCTGTTCGTGTTCGATGAGCGAACCGGCCATGTTGGCGAAGAGCGCCTTGCGGTGCTCATGAGTGCGGTTCAGACGGCGGTAGCCGCGAGCGTGACGCATTTCATTCTCCTATCGCGTTTTGCTTTGTCCGGCGGCCGTGGTCCTCGGTCCGCTCTCCTTGGGGCCTTGCGCCCGTGTTTTCCCCGGCTGGCCGGGCATTTGCGGGGGCCGTGTAGGTCACGCCCCCCGCGAAGTCAATCAGAACTGGTCTTCGAACCGCTTGGCGAGGTCCTCGATGTTCTCCGGCGGCCAGTCCTCGACATCCATGCCGAGGTGCAGGCCCATGCCCGAGAGCACTTCCTTGATCTCGTTCAGCGACTTGCGGCCGAAGTTCGGGGTGCGCAGCATCTCGGCTTCGGTCTTCTGGATCAGATCGCCGATATAGACGATGTTGTCGTTCTTGAGGCAGTTCGCCGAGCGCACCGAAAGCTCGAGCTCGTCGACCTTCTTGAGCAGCAGCGGGTTGAATTCCAGCCCTTCCTCGGCCTCGCCCTTGCCGGCGGCCTCCGGCTCCTCGAAGTTCACGAAGATGCCGAGCTGGTCCTGCAGGATGCGCGCGGCATAGGCCACCGCGTCATCCGGCGTCAGCGAGCCGTCGGTCTCGATCTTCATCGTGAGCTTGTCGTAGTCGAGCACCTGCCCCTCGCGGGTCGGCGTGACCTCGTAGCTGACCTTCTTCACCGGCGTGTAGATCGCGTCGACCGGGATGAGCCCGATCGGGCTGTCCTCGGGGCGGTTCTTCTCGGCGG
>JBFKMA010000086.1:0-8475 GCA_041630175.1 Albidovulum sp. | reverse complement strand
GCCTTCAAGGCCGAGTTCGAGAAGAAGCACGGCGTCAAGATGGGCTTCATGTCCTTCTTCGTGAAGGCCTGCTGCCACGCGCTGAAAGAGGTGCCCGAGGTCAATGCCGAAATCGACGGCGGCGACATCGTCTACAAGAGCTACGTCCATATGGGCGTGGCGGTCGGCACGCCCACCGGCCTCGTCGTGCCGGTGGTGCGCGACGCCGACCAGATGGGCTTCGCCGCGATCGAGAAGAAGATCGGCGAACTGGGCCTGCGCGCCCGCGACGGCAAGCTCTCGATGGCCGAGATGCAGGGCGGCTCGTTCACCATCTCGAACGGCGGCGTCTACGGCTCCTTGATGTCCTCGCCGATCCTCAACCCGCCGCAATCGGGCATCCTCGGCATGCACAAGATCCAGGAGCGCCCCGTGGTGGTCAACGGCCAGATCGTCATCCGCCCGATGATGTATCTCGCCCTCAGCTACGACCACCGCATCGTCGACGGCAAGGGCGCGGTCACCTTCCTCGTGCGGGTGAAGGACGCGCTCGAGGACCCGCGCCGCCTCCTGATGGATCTGTGATAGGCTGATCTCAAGGCGGTAACGAGGGAAGCGAAACCATGTCCGGCGAACTGAACATCCTTGCGCTCTACGGGCTCTACACCTGCGTGATCCTGATCCTCAAGGTGACCGGCGCGACCGGTCAGCTCGGCATGGGCTACCTGCTCTCGTCGCGCGACGAGGCGCGCACGCTCACCGGCATCACCGCCCGGCTCGACCGGGCGCTGACGAACTCCGTCACCGCGATGGCGCTCTTCGCGCCGGCGATCCTGATCCTGCACGCCAAGGGCGCCTTCGGCGACAGCACGCTGACCGCCGCCCGGGCCTTTCTCATCGCCCGGATATTCTACGTGCCGGCCTACGGGATGGGCATCACCGGCATCCGCACCCTGCTGTGGCTGATCGGCTTCGCCGCCACGGTGCTTCTCTACCTGATGGCGCTGATGGCGGCATGACACCTTCTTCTTCTGTTCCGAAATACCTTCGGGGGGCGCGGCCGGCACGGCCGCGGCGGGGGGCAGGCAGCCCCCCGGACCACGCCCGGCCGGGGGCGACACGTGTCGGTACGGATGCTGTACACGAGCTGTACGCACAGCCGACGCCTGGCAGACACCCATTTTCTCAAGGAGTACCCCATGGCTGAGTTCGACGTCATCATCATCGGTGCCGGCCCGGGCGGCTATGTCTCGGCCATCCGCTGCGCCCAGCTCGGGCTGAAGACCGCCGTCGTCGAGGGCCGCGAGACCTTGGGCGGCACCTGCCTCAATGTCGGCTGCATCCCCTCCAAGGCGCTCCTGCACGCCTCGCACTGCCTGCACGACGCCGAGCACAACTTCGCCAAGATGGGGCTGAAGGGCAAGGCGCCCTCGGTCGACTGGAAGCAGATGCTGTCCTACAAGGACGAGACCATCGGCCAGAACACCAAGGGCATCGAGTTCCTGTTCAAGAAGAACAAGATCACCTGGCTGAAGGGCTGGGGCTCGGTTCCCGAAGCCGGCAAGGTCAAGGTCGGCGACGAGGTGCATTCGGCCAAGAACATCGTGATCGCGACGGGGTCGGAACCGTCGAGCCTGAAGGGCGTCACCGTGGACGAGAAGGTGATCGTCACCTCCACCGGCGCGCTGGAACTGACGAAGGTTCCGAAGACCATGATCGTGATCGGCGCCGGCGTCATCGGGCTCGAACTCGGCTCGGTCTATGCGCGGCTCGGCGCCAAGGTCACGGTGGTCGAGTATCTCGACACGATCACGCCGGGCATGGACGCCGAGGTGGCCAAGACCTTCCAGCGCATCCTCGGCCGCCAGGGCCTCGACTTCATCCTTGGCGCCGCGGTGCAGTCCGCCGAGATCAAGAAGGGCAAGGCCACGGTCGGCTACAGGCTCAGGAAGGACGACAGCGAAGCCACGCTCGAGGCCGATTGCGTCCTCGTCGCCACGGGGCGCCGGCCCTATACGAACGGGCTCGGCCTCGACGCGCTCGGCGTCGAGATGGAGAAGGGCGGCCAGATCCGGACCGACGCGCACTGGCAGACCAATATCAAGGGCATCTACGCGATCGGCGACGCGATCGCCGGCCCGATGCTCGCGCACAAGGCCGAGGACGAGGGCATGGCGGTGGCCGAGATCCTCGCCGGCAAGTCGGGCCATGTGAATTACGGCGTGATCCCCGGCGTGATCTACACCGCGCCCGAAGTCGCCACCGTCGGCAGGACCGAGGAGCAGCTGAAGGAGGAAGGCCGCGCCTACAAGGTCGGCAAGTTCTCGTTCATGGGCAATGGCCGCGCCAAGGCGGTGTTCCAGGGCGAGGGCTTCGTGAAGCTCCTCGCCGACAAGGAGACCGACCGCATCCTCGGCG
This sequence comes from Albidovulum sp., assembly GCA_041630175.1. GTDB lineage: Bacteria > Pseudomonadota > Alphaproteobacteria > Rhodobacterales > Rhodobacteraceae > Albidovulum. The sequence goes on along the minus strand of JBFKMA010000086.1, from coordinate 6,078 downwards.
CCCATATCATCGGGCCGGCGGCGGGCGATCTCATCCACGAGATCTGCGTCGGCATGGAGTTCGGCGCGGCGGCCGAGGACATCGCGCTGACCTGCCACGCCCATCCGACCTTCTCCGAGGCGGTGCGCGAAGCGGCACTCGCCTGCGGCGACGGGCCGATCCACTCCTGACCCGGCCGCCTACCCGGCGATGTGGCGCAGCCCCTGCGTCACATCGGTCCGCACCGCGAGCCTGAGCGCCGGCTCGTCGCCGGCCTTCAGCGCGGCGATGATCATGCGGTGATGCTGCGGCGGCTCGGCGCGGGTCAGCCGCGAATAGAGCGCCCGCATCGTCGGGCCGAGTTGCAGCCACACCGTCTCGGCGACCGCCAGCATCGCCGGCGCCTGGGCGCGCAGGTAGAGCGTGCGGTGGAACTCGAGGTTGGTGCGGATATAGGCCACCGCGTCGCGCTTCACCGCGGCTTCGGCATTGGCCATGTTGATCGCCTGCAACCGCTCGATCAGCGCCATGTGGGCCCGCGGCAGCGCCCGCGTCGCCAGTTCCGTCTCGATCAGCGCCCTGAGCGACGCCAGTTCCTCGATCCGCTCGTTCGACAGGTCCGGCGTCGTCACCCGGCCCGAGGACGAGAGCGTCAGCGCCCCCTCCGCCGCGAGCCGCCGCAGGGCCTCGCGCGCCGGGGTCATCGAGACGCCGTAGCTTTTCGCGAGCCCGCGCAGGGTCAGCGCCTGGCCGGGGGCGAGCTCGCCATGCATGATCTGCTGGCGCAGCGACCGGTAGAGCCGGTCATGGGCCGCGAGTCCGGGATCGGGTGGGCGCGATTGCAGAAGCATGCCGGAAGTGATCACATCGAGGCCCCGCGCGTCAATCGTGCCGGCACCGCCTGCGGCTTCACGCCCCGAAATCCACGCGGTGCAGCGCCGCGCCATGGGTCCGCAGCCAGCGCCGATGACCGGCGTAATCCGGCATAAGCCGCGCCACCACCGCCCAGAAATCCGGCGAATGGTTCATCTCGACGAGATGCGCGACCTCGTGCGCCGCGACATAGGAGAGCACCTCGGGCGGCGCCATGATCAGCCGCCAGGAATACATCAGCCCGCCATCCGCGGTGCACGAGCCCCAGCGCGACCTTGTGTCGCGCAACGTGATTCGCGCGAAACTCCGGCCGAGTTCAGCCGAATAGGCCTCGCTCGCCGCCTGCAGCCGTTGCCGCGCGGCGAAGCGAAGGAAGGCGCCGATGCGCGGCCCGGCGCCGCCGCCGGGCGGAACCAGGAGCGCCTCGCCCTCGATGCGGACGGCGCGCACCGCCGCCTCCGCGACCGTCAGCTTCCGCCCCTCGAAGGGCACCGCCATGCCCGGCGCCACGACCTGCCGCGCCGCCGCGCCGCGCAGCATCTGCCGCACCCAGCCGGCCTTCGCCTCGGCGAAGGCCAGCGCCTCGGCCTCGCGCGCCCGGGCCGGCATCGACAGCGTCACCCGGCCATCGAGCTGCGAGACGCGCAGCGAGAACCGCCGCGCCCGCGCTGAGCGGCGCAGCGTGATCTCGACGGGCGGGTCTCCTTGCAGGATTCGCTGGCTCATGGGGTCCTTCCGTTGCGCCCAGGTTAGCGTGGTTGCGGCCCGGGAAAAGGCCAAAGCGCAGCACCCCGCGCCGGTGCGGCCGAAAGCCTTTGACAGCCCCGCGCACTTGTGGCAGTTGGCACCGACTCTCGAACAGACGTGCACGGAAGGAGTGTTCCATGCCCAAGGACGAATGGGGCGTCAAGCGCCTTTGCCCGCATTGCGCCAGCCGGTTCTACGACCTGCAGCGCGACCCGATGACCTGCCCGGAATGCGGCCACACCTTCACCGCCGATAGCCTCCATGCCGGACGCGGACGCGCCCTGATCGGCGAGAAGAGCGTGGCGAAGACCGCCAATCTCGATTCCGACGATCTGGCGGACGACGCGGATCTCGACGATGATGCCGGCGATTCGGATCTCGACGACGATCTGCTCGAGGACGACGAGGACGACGACGTCTCGCTCGACGAGATCGCCGATGTCGCCACCGGCGACGACGAGAGCTGAGGCCCGCCGGGGCCTCGCCCCACAGGTTTCCGATCTTCCCGAACGGGCGCGGCAACGTCGCGCCCGTCTCGTTTTGACGCCGCGGCCGATCGCGTCGCAATCTTTGCCGGACCGCCCACTTTTTGCTTGCGCCGCCCCGCGGCCTTGCCTATATCGCCCTTCACGCGGGCGGCGACGCCCGGACCTCCGGTGGGGCCATAGCTCAGTTGGGAGAGCGCTTGAATGGCATTCAAGAGGTCAGGGGTTCGACTCCCCTTGGCTCCACCAAATCTCTCCATTTCGTTTTGACGGCTCCCTCGCCTGGGATGCCCCGGCGCATGACGAAAGTGCCGCCCCACGTCTCACAGGCGAAGTCGGCACAGAAAGACAAGGGGATAGGCCTCGCAGCTGTCCTGGAGCGCCGAGGCCCCGGTCCTGTGCCCTCGGGTAACGTCTCGCCCGCTCGCTGCCGATGCCATGCGCCCGAAAGCAAAACGCCCCCCGGCTTTCGCGGGAGGCGTCTGCGTGTCGGCATTTGGCCCTTGATCAGGCGACGCGGTCCCTTGGGGTTTTTCCTTCGAAGAAGTCTGTGAGGTTATCGAGGACGCGGAAGCCCATGGCTTCGCGGGTCTGGCGGGTTGCGGAGCCGAGATGGGGGAGCATGACGAGGTTGTCGGCGCCCATCAGTTCGGGGGTGATTTCGGGTTCGCGCTCGAAGACGTCGAGGCCGGCGCCGCCGATGGTGGCGAACCACAGCGCCTGGGCGAGGGCGGCCTCGTCGACGACCTCGCCGCGGGCGGTGTTGATGAGGAAGGCTGAGGGCTTCATCAGCTCGAGCCGGCGGGCGTCGATGAGGTGGCGGTTGGCAGCACCGCCGGGGCAGTGCAGCGAGACGAAGTCGCATTGCGGCAAGAGGTCCTCGATCGTCGCGACCTGGGTGGCGCCGTAGCGCGCGAGCACCTCGGGGGCGACCTTCGAGCGGTTCTGCACGAGGATCTTCATGCCGAAGCCCATATGGGCGCGCTGCGCCATGGCCTGGCCGATGCGGCCGAAGCCGATGATGCCCAAGGTGGCGCCGGAGACCTTGGCGCCGATCAGGTGGGTCGGGCGCCAGCCGGTCCATTGGCCGCCGCGCAGTTCGCGCTCGCCCTCGCCGGCGCGGCGCGCGACCATCAGCATCAGCGTCATCGCGATGTCGGCGGTGCAGTCCGACAGGACGTCGGGGGTGTTGGTGACGGTGATGCCGCGGGATTTCGCGGCCGCGGTGTCGATATGCGCGAAGCCGACGCCGTAATTGGCGAGGATCTTCGCGCGGGTCTTCGGGGCCTCGAAGACCGCCGCCGGCAGGCGGTCGGTCACCGTGGGCAGCACCGCGTCGTAGTCGCCGAGCGCGGCGCGGATCTCGGCCGCGCCCAGGGGCCGGTCGTCGCGGTTGATGGTGAGCTCGAAGACCTCCGCCATCTTCGCCTCGACCGCCTCGGGCCAGCGCCGCGTGACCAGGACCCTGGGTTTCGCCATCTCGAGCCTCCCTTACGCGGCCTGTTTGTGCAGCACCCGGGCGATGGTCTCGCCGATCACCGAGGGGTTCTCGGCCACCGTGACGCCCGCCGCCGAGAGGATCTCGACCTTCTCGGACGCACTCTCGCCGAAGGCCGAGATGATCGCGCCGGCATGGCCCATGGTGCGGCCCTTGGGCGCGGTGAGCCCGGCGATATAGGCGATCACCGGCTTGGTCATGTGCTCCTGGATATAGGCGGCGGCCTCGGCCTCCTGCGGCCCGCCGATCTCGCCGATCATGCAGATCACATGGGTGTCGGGATCGGCCTCGAAGGCCTCGAGGATGTCGCGGAACGAGGAGCCGTTGATCGGATCGCCGCCGATGCCGACCGAGGTCGAGACGCCGATGCCGCGGTCCTTGAGCTGCTGGGCGGCCTCGTAGCCGAGCGTGCCGGAGCGGCCGACGATGCCGACAGGACCGGGCAGGTAGATATGGCCCGGCATGATGCCGCACAGCGCCTTGCCCGGGCTGATCGTGCCGGCGCAGTTCGGCCCCGTGAGCACCATGCGGCGCTCCTTGGGGTAGCGGTACATGTAGCGCTTGACGCGGATCATGTCCTGGGCCGGGATGCCGTCGGTGACGCAGACCGCGTAGCGGATGCCGCCATCGGCGGCTTCCATGATGCTGTCGGCCGCGAAGGGCGGCGGCACGAAGACGAGGCTCGCATCGGCGCCGGTGGCGGCGACGGCCTCCTTGACGGTGTTGAAGACCGGCACGCCGTGGACGGTCTCGCCGCCCTTGCCGGGCACCACGCCGCCGACGACATTGGTGCCGTAGTCGATCATTTCCTTGGTGTGGAACTGCGCGATGCGTCCGGTGATGCCCTGGACGATGACGCGGCTTTCGCGGTCGAGGAAGATGCTCATCAGACGGCCCTCATCTTGGTGTTCTGCGACTTGTCGTTCTGCCAGGCGGTGACCGCGCGCTCGGCGGCCTCCATCAGCGAGGTGGCGCGGATGATCGGCAGGCCCGACTTGGCGAGGATCTTCAGACCCTCCTCGACATTGGTGCCGGCGAGCCGCACCACGACCGGCACGTCGACCGGGTTGGCGGTCAGCGCCTGCACCACGCCCTCGGCGACCCAGTCGCAGCGGTTGATGCCGGCGAAGATGTTGACGAGGATCGCCTGCACGTTGTCGTCCGACATCACCAGCCGGAACGCCTTGGCGACCCGCTCGGGCGTGGCGCCGCCGCCGATGTCGAGGAAGTTGGCAGGCTCGCCGCCGGCGAGCTTGATCGTGTCCATCGTCGCCATCGCGAGACCCGCACCGTTGACGATGCAGCCGATATTGCCCGACAGGCCGATATAGGACAGCCCGCGGTCGGCGGCGCGCGCCTCGCGCGGATCCTCCTGGCTCTTGTCGCGCAGTTCGGCGACATGCGGGTGGCGGAACAGCGCGTTGCCGTCGAAGGTCATCTTGGCGTCGAGCGCGAGGATGCGGCTGTCGGAGGTGATCACCAGCGGGTTGATCTCCACCATCGTCGCGTCGAGCTCGGTGAAGGCGCGGTAGCAGCCCTGGAGCGTGCGGACCATCGCCTGCGTCAGCGCCGCCGGGATGCCGAGCGCGAAGGCGATCTCGCGGGCCTGGAATTCCTGCAGGCCGACCGCCGGCTCGACGGTGGAGCGCACGATCGAATCGGGCTTCTGGGCCGAGATCTCCTCGATCTCCATGCCGCCTTCGGAGGAGGCGACGATCATCACCCGCTGGGTCGAGCGGTCCAAGACGAAGCCGAGATAGATCTCGCGGTCGAACGGCACCGCCGCCTCGACATAGACCCGGTAGATGCCCTTGCCCTCGGGCCCGGTCTGGTGCGTCACCAGCTTGCGGCCGAACATCTCGGCGGTGGCGTCCTGGATCTCGGTCTCGCTGTCGCAGAGCTTGACGCCGCCGGCCTTGCCGCGGCCGCCGGCATGGACCTGGGCCTTGACGATCCAGCGGCTGCCGCCGAGCTCGCGCGCCCGGTAGGCCGCCTGTTCGGGGCTGTAGGCGAGCCCGCCCGCCGGCACCGTGACGCCGAACCGCGCCAGGATTTCCTTGGCCTGGTATTCGTGGATGTCCATTCTCGAGCCTCCTCGTGCCCCGGGGATTATTCCGCCGCCATCGCGGACTGGTAATGCTGGTCGAGCCGCGCCTTGACCGCGGCGAGGTCGATCTCGGCGCCCATCCCGGCCATCGCCGCGGCGAAGCGCGTCACGATCTCGGTGATCGCGGCCTGGCTCAGCTGGTTGAGGATGCCGATGCGCACCTGCACCGGCTCCGACAGCGTCGGCCAGATGCCGAAGCCCTTCGCGCGGCAGCCCTGCACCAGCTCCTTCTCGCGGCCGGCAAGCGACGCCGGCAGGTTCAGCACCACGAGGCTGGTCATGTTCGAGGTGACCTCGCAGCCCATCGCGGTGACCGCGTCGCGCAGGGCCGCCTCGTGGAAGGCGTAGTCGCGCGCCCGGTTCGCCAGCCCGTGCTGCAGCGTGATCCT
>JBFKMA010000085.1:0-8537 GCA_041630175.1 Albidovulum sp. | reverse complement strand
TCGAGGCGAAGGTCAAGGCCGAGGTCGCAAAGCTCTGCGCCCGCTTCCCGCTCTATCCCGGCCTCTGAGGCCCAAACAGCACCGGACGGGAAAGGGGGGCGACGCCCCCCTTTTTCATGCGCGACGGCGGCGGCCTGACGCCAAAAAAAAGCCGCCGGAACTTGGGGTCCGGCGGCAGGTTGGGGAGGGATCGGGGGGTCAGATGTCGAGCGTGTGTTGGCGTTCCCAGTTCGAGAAATGCGACACGAAGGAGTTCCACTCCTGCTGCTTGAGCTTCAGGTAGGCGGCCGAGAATTCTTCGCCCATCGCGGCCTTGAGCGACTCGTCCTTGTCGTATTCGCGGAGCGCGTCGAGCAGGTTCAAGGGCAGTTTCGGCGCGCCGGTGACCTTGTGGCCCTCGGCATACATGTCGATGTCCCAGCGCTTGCCGGGATCGGCCTTGCTGCGCACGCCGTCGAGGCCGGCGGCGATGATCACCGCCTGGAGCAGGTAGGGGTTCGCCGCGCCGTCGGGCAGGCGCAACTCGAACCGGCCGGGGCCGGGGACGCGGACCATGTGGGTGCGGTTGTTGCCGGTCCAGGTCACGGTGTTCGGCGCCCAGGTCGCGCCCGAGATCGTTCGCGGCGCGTTGATCCGCTTGTAGCTGTTCACCGTCGGGTTGGTGATCGCGGCGAGCGCCGAGGCGTGTTTCATGATGCCGCCGAGGAAGTGGCGGCCCTTGTCCGAGAGCCCAAGCTCCTTGCTGCGATCGGCGAAGACGTTGGTCTGGCCATCGAGATCCCAGACCGAGATATGGGCGTGGCAACCATTGCCGGTCAGGCCCTGGATCGGCTTCGGCATGAAGGTGGCGCGGAAGCCGTGCTTCTCGGCGACCGACTTGGTCATGAACTTGAAGAACGAGTGCTGGTCGGCCATCTTCATGACGTCGTTGAAGTCCCAGTTCATCTCGAACTGGCCATTGGCGTCCTCGTGGTCGGTCTGGTAGGGACCCCAGCCCATCTCCAGCATGTAATCCGCGATTTCGCGCAGGACATCAATGCGGCGCATCACCGCCTGCTGGTCGTAGCAGGGCTTGGCGGCGGTGTCGAAGGCGTCGGAGATCTGCTCGCCCTCCGGCGTCAGCAGGAAGAACTCGCACTCGACGCCGGTCTTGACCCGCATGCCCTCGTCGGCGGCCTCGTCGATGAGGCGCTTGAGGACGTTGCGCGGCGCCTGGGCGAGGGGTTTGCCCTCCATCACGCAGGTCGCCGGGACCCAGGCCACCTCGGGATTCCACGGCAGCTGGATCACGGCGCTGGCATCGGGCACCGCCAGCATGTCGGGATGGGCCGGGGTCAGGTCGAGCCAGGTCGCGAAGCCCGCGAAACCGGCGCCGTCCTCCTGCATGTCGGCGATGCGCTGCGCCGGCACGAGCTTGGCGCGCTGGCCACCGAAGAGGTCGGTGTAGGAAATCATGAAATACTTGACGCCGGTCTGGCGGGCGAACTCGGTCAGATCCCGCGTCGCGGTCTCGGCCTCGGCTCTTTTCTGATCTTTCGGCATGGCGTTGTCCTTTTCCCTGTTTTCTCTTGGCGCGGCTCCGGAGGTCACCGGATGGCGGCCGATGCAGCGGCGGCGCGGCGGATCCCCGCCACGCCGCCCGTGCGATTCCTACATTCCGGAGCCCGGCTTGCCGGGATACCAGTCGGTTCCCGCCAGGGGCACCCTCGCCATCGCGGCCGCTTCCATCGTCAGCGCACAGAGATCCTCGGGTTCGAGATTGTGCAGATGGTTCTTGCCGCAGGCCCGGGCGATGGTCTGCGCCTCGAGCGTCAGGACCTTGAGGTAGTTCTTCAGCCGCCGCCCGCCCTCGATCGGGTCGAAGCGCGCCATGAGCTCGGGGTCCTGGGTGGTGATGCCGGCCGGGTCGCGGCCTTCGTGCCAGTCGTCATAGGCGCCGGTCGTCGAGCCGAGCGCGCGGTACTCGTCCTCCAGGCGCGGGTCGTTGTCGCCGAGCGCCACCAGCGCCGCCGTTCCGATCGCGACCGCGTCGGCACCGAGCGCCATCGCCTTGGCGACATCGGCGCCGGTGCGGATGCCGCCCGAGACGATCAGCTGCACCTTGCGGTGCATGCCGAGATCCTGCAGCGCCTTCACCGCCGGATGGATGCAGGCCAGCGTCGGCAGGCCGACATGCTCGATGAACACCTCCTGCGTCGCCGCGGTGCCGCCCTGCATGCCGTCGAGAACCACCACGTCGGCGCCGGCCTTCACCGCGAGCGCGGTGTCGAAATAGGGGCGGGTGCCGCCGATCTTCACGTAGATCGGCTTTTCCCAGTTGGTGATCTCGCGAAGCTCGAGGATCTTGATCTCGAGATCGTCCGGCCCGGTCCAGTCCGGGTGCCGGCAGGCCGAGCGCTGGTCGATTCCCTTGGGAAGGTTGCGCATCATCGCGACCCGGTCGGAGATCTTCTGGCCGAGCAGCATGCCGCCGCCGCCGGGCTTGGCGCCCTGGCCGACCACGACCTCGATGGCGTCGGCCTTGCGCAGGTCATCGGGGTTCATGCCGTAGCGCGAGGGCAGGTACTGATAGACCAGCTTGGTCGAGTGGCCGCGCTCTTCGGGCGTCATGCCGCCGTCGCCGGTCGTGGTCGAGGTGCCGGCGGCGGACGCGCCGCGTCCCAGCGCCTCTTTCGCCGGACCCGACAGCGCGCCGAAGCTCATCCCCGCGATCGTCACCGGAATGTCAAGCTTGATCGGGTTCTTCGCGAAGCGGGTGCCGAGCGTCACGTCGGTCGCGCATTTCTCGCGGTAGCCCTCGAGCGGATAGCGCGAGACCGAGGCGCCGAGGAACAGCAGGTCGTCGAAATGCGGGACCCGGCGCTTCGCGCCGCCGCCGCGGATGTCGTAGATGCCGGTGTCCGAGGCGCGCCGGATTTCGGCGTTGATCTCGTTGGAGAAGGTCCAGGACTGGCGCGGCAACGTCTGGGGCGTGGTCTTGTCTTGCTTGTCTTTCATGGCCTTGTCCTCAATACGCAGACGCGTTGTCGACATGGAAGTTGTAGAGCTGGCGGGCCGAGCCGTAGCGCCGGAACTCCTCGGGCTTGGCGTCGATGCCGGCGCGGTCGAGCAGATCGCGGAGGATCTCCAGATGTTCGGGTCGCATCTCCTTCTCGATGCAGTCGGCGCCGAGGCTCTTCACCTTGCCGCGCACGAAGAGGCGCGCCTCGTAGAGCGAATCGCCCAGCGCGTCGCCGGCATCGCCGCAGACGACGAGATTGCCCGACTGCGCCATGAAGGCCGACATATGGCCGATATTGCCCTGCACGACGATGTCGATGCCCTTCATCGAGATGCCGCAGCGCGACGAGGCGTTGCCCTTGATCACCAAAAGCCCACCATGGCCGGTGGCGCCGGCATACTGGCTCGCGTCGCCCTCGACGATGACGGTGCCCGAGATCATGTTCTCGGCCACGCCCGGCCCGGCGGAGCCGTGGATGCGGATCGTCGCCTGCTTGTTCATGCCGGCGCTGTAATAGCCGGTCGAGCCCTTGACGGTAACCTCGATCGGCGCGTCGAGGCCGACGGCGAGCGCGTGGCTGCCCTTCGGGTTGACGATTTCCCAGGCGGTCTGGTTGGTGGTGCCGTTCTGTGCCTGGAGCGTGGAGTTCAGGGCGCGCAGCCCTTCGGCGGCAAGGTCGAATGTCTGCATGTCAGTGGTTCCAGAAATAGACGGTTGCGGGCTCGGGCTCCCAGACGCGGGCGTTCTCGATGCCGGGAAGATTCACCAGCGCCCGGTATTCGGAGCCGAAGGCGACGTATTGGTCGGTCTCGGCCATGACGGCGGGTTTGCAGGCGATCGGGTCGCGCACGACGCCGAAGCCGTCCTTGGTGCCGACCACGAAGGTGAAGAAGCCGTCGAGATCCTCGAGGCTGCTTTCCAGCGCCTCGCCGAGGGTGGAGCCGGTCTGCATCTTCCAGGTCAGGTAGGCGGCGCCGACCTCGGTGTCGTTCAGCGTCTCGGTCAGCACGCCTTCGCGCGCCAGGGTGCGGCGCATGCTGTTGTGGTTGGAGAGCGAGCCGTTATGCACGAGGCACTGGTCCGAGCCGGTCGAGAACGGGTGGGCGCCCATCGTGGTGACGGCGGATTCCGTGGCCATGCGGGTATGGCCGATGCCATGCGTGCCGCTCATCTTCGACACTTCGAAGCGCGCCGCCACATCCTTGGGCAGCCCGACTTCCTTGTAGATCTCCATCGTCTCGCCGGTGCTCATCACGCGGATGTCCGGGCGCAGCGTCTTCAGCGCCTGCCGCGCCGCGGCGATCTTCTCGGCCGGCAGCTCGAGAACGGTATGCGTGTCCTTGTTGCGCTGCTGGATATCGGCGCCGATCGCCTTGCCGAGATCGGCCGCGAGATTGACGAAGTCGCGCTCCGCGTTCGGCGACTGGACGGTCAGCTTGGCATTCTGGCTCGCTTCGCTGCCGTAGATGGCGATGCCGGCGCTGTCAGGACCGCGGTCGGTCATGGTGATCAGCATGTCCGTGAGAAGCGCGCCGAGCTGGGGTTCCAGCGATCTGTCTTTGAGGAATAATCCGACGATTCCGCACATGTTGTGATTCCCTTTTGAGTGCCAGGAAAGGCTAGCAAGAAGTTTCGACCATATCAACTATGAAGAAACAAATATTCATGTGAGAAAATCCGGGCAGGCGGTGTGCCTGCCCGGATTCGTCGTTCAGTAGCGCTCGAGGGCCTTGGCGATCTTGTCGGGATCGCCCATGCGCTTGGCCTTGTCGAGGTGCCGGCCTTCGCGCACGAACTGGATGCGGTGCCAGCCGATCCAGAAGGCGACGCCGAGGAGGACCATCAGGAACTCGGATCCCTGGAAGGGATAGACCGCGCCAACCTCGGCAAGATCCACCGCCCAGTTGTCGTAACCGATCGTAGACATGGTTCTTTCTCCTTATGCGCTGGCGCGGGAAGCCAGATAGGCTTTGTCCGCTTCGATGATGGTTTCCTTCGCGTCTTCGTAGGCATGGTGCTCGGCGTAATCGAGGCCCTGAAGCTCGACCTCTTCCGGAATGCGCAGCACTCCGACAGCGGCCTGGATCCGGGCCAGGACATATCCCGGCAGGAAGCCGAGAAGGCCGAACATGATAGCCGCGCCGATGATCTGACCGAGCGGGTTGACGGTTGCGTAGCCTTCATAGGGCGAGGCCGGAGCACCCCAGAGCAGGAAGCCCGCGAGGATCAGGCCGACGACACCCGAATAGCCATGGACCGCCACCGCGCCCACCGCGTCGTCGAGCTTAAGCTTGCGCTCGACCCAGTAGTGCAGCTTGTAGACGATCACCACGCCGACGGCGCCGACCAGCATCGCCTGGATCGGATGGTAGAGGTCGTTGCCGGCAGAGGCCGTGATGACCCCGGCAAGACCGCCGGAGAAGGTCCAGAATGCGTCGCCCTTCGAGACGACATAGGCCGCCATCAGACCGCCGGACAGCGACATCAGGAAGTTGAAGGTGATCCCCGACAGCGTCGTCGGAGCGAGATAGATGTTGGTCGCGGTCCAGGTCGTTCCGACGATCTCGCCACCGATGACCTCGGGCGAAATGACCGGCACGTTGCAGGCGGCGTAGAAGCCCCAGAACCCGGTATAGATGAGGAACAGACCGATGGTCAGCATCCACGGATTGTGCGGCGGGATATCGCGCGGCGTGCCGTCCGCGGCGAACTTGCCGAGACGCGGACCGAGCACCAGGAGCACACCCAGTGCGTAACCGCCGGCGATCGCGTGGATCACCCCCGACGCATAGGCGTCGTGATAGCCGAGCACCTTGACCATCCAGCCGTCCCAGTGCCAGCCCCAGGCCGCGTCGATGATCCACCAGACCGAGCCGATCATGACCGCGTGCACCCAGAGCGCGCTGGAGCGGATCCGCTCGATCACCGAACCGGAGACGATCGACGCCGCGGTCCAGGAGAAGAGCAGGAACGCGGCCCAGAACACGCCGGTGATCCGGTCGCCGAGATGGGTTCCCATGTTTTCGGACCATGGCGCATAGGGCGCGCCGGCTTCGAAGTCGATGCCGCCGATGCCCGGGAAGGCGTTCGGGAAGGCCCAGTAGATCCACCAGCCGAAGAAGAAGAACGTGACGGTGACCAGGGGAATGATCATCACGTTCTTCATCAGCGTGTGCATGTGGTTCCTGCGCCGGCTCGCGCCGACCTCATACATGCAGAAGCCCACATGGATGAGGAACATGAACACGACGGTTACCCAGTAGTAGAACTCGGTAAATACCGTCGTGAGAGCGTTTAGGTTTCCGTCCACTTTCGATCTCCCTGTTCGTGTTGGTTGCGTCACTTTGCCGCTAATGGAACGGGTTTTGCGCTATCAAAGTCAACAATTATTCACCTCGTGAAACATTCCTTCGGCTTTACCGGGTGTAAACATTGAAGAAAAAAGCCCGGGCATGCGCATGCCCGGGCCGTCGGCAGAATGGCGGCCTACGAGAGATGGAAGACCTGATTCGCGATGAACACGACGAGGACGCCCGCGGCGAGGGTCAGGTAGGGCAGAATGCCCGCCTTCGGCCTGCTGTGTTCCGGGCTGACGCCCCCGACGCTCAGATCCTCGAGCATCTCGTGCGGGAACCTGCCCCTGTCCTGCACCCAGTGGCGCAGGGCAAAGACCGGCACGATCAGGAGGATCGCGAAGATCGCCGACCGCAGGGTGCCTTCGCCCCAGACATTCGCGCCGGCACCGAGAAGCACGGCATTGACGAAGGCAAGAATGCCGCCAAGCCACAGAAGCACGTTCGGTGCCTTCCACGGACGGCGGACATGGCCGTTGTCGATCCGATGGATCCAGCCGGCATGCAGGTTGAGGAAGTTGAAGATCAGGTAGCAGCAGTTCGACACGGCCAGCACGAAGAGGTAGTCCGACATCATCAGGAGGATGAGGTTGAACCCCAGATCGGTCCACATCGCCGAGGTCGGCGCGCCGTGGTGGTTGGTGCGCGACAGGTAGCGCGGCAGCCAGCCGTCGACCGAACCCTGGTAGAGCGTCCGCGACGACCCCGCCATCGACGTCATGATCGCGAGCACAAGTGCCAGGAGCAGCATGACGACCATGACCGCTGCCAGCGCCGAACCGCCGCCGACCATGCCCGCCATCGCTCCGGCCACCGCGGAGCCGTCGACGATGCCGGGCGCCAGCATGCCCTCGACGCCGAGAACGCCCTGGAAGCTCAGGGGGACCAGCGTGTAGACGAGAACGCAGACGACGCCCGCCGCGATGATCGCCTTGACGGTATCGCGCTGCGGATCGCGGAACTCGCTCGTGTAGCAGATCGCGGTCTCAAACGCATAGGCCGACCAGGCCGCGATGAAGAGTCCGCCGAGGAAGAGCGTCCAGCCGGAGGTGTCCCAGGCGCCGGAGCTCGGCACCAGCGGCACGAGATTCGTGGCGAGCACGTCGCCGGTCAGCAGCGGCACCACCCCGACGATCAGGAGCGGGATGAGAACCGCCAGGCCGATCCAGGTCTGGATCTTGGCCGCGCGGGAAATCCCGTGATGCTGCGCGATGAAAACGCCAAGGAGGATCATCGTGCCGATGATCGACGTGGCATTGATGCGCAGCGTCAGGCCCTCGTTCAGGAAATCGAGATTCGCCAGCGTGATCTGCCAGCTGGTGATCGCGGCGTCGGCCCCGAAGAGCGACGTCAGGATATAGCCGGCGGCAAGCCCGCCGCCGATGGCGAGAACCGGCGTCCAGGCGAGCCAGTTGCACCATACCGACAGGGGCGCGATAACCTTGGAATAGCGCACCCATGCGGCCGCGCCGTAGATCGACGCGCCGCCCGACTTGTTCGGGAAGAGCCCGGCGATCTCGGCATAGGTGAAGGCTTGGATGAAGCCGAACAGTACCGACAGGATCCAGATGATATAGGACGGATTGCCGATCGTCGCGGCAATGCCGCCGATCGAGAAGAGGACGAGCGCGGGCACCCCCGACGCCATCCAGAACGCGTCTTTCCAGCCGATCGCGCGAACCAGCTTGCCGCTTGGCGCTTCAGCGAAGATTTCAGTTGTCGCCATGAAGGAAATTCCCTCTCGTGTTTCTTCGGATTCCGTGTGGTGATCGGCTTCGCGAATCCCGCATCTTGACGAATCGCCTTCCGGTTCCCGGTCATGTGTTGTGCGGGTTACCCGCCTGTTTGCGCGAACAGATATTGCGCGCTCTCCCACCAAATTGAAAGAGAATTTTGCCTGCTAGTGAAATTTTATTCTTTTGGCATTGCATTCGAAGTGATCCTTCAGTCAACGTACAGCCGCAGATCGAAGCTTTGATGGTCCACGAACAGGGAGAAACAGATGACAGCATCATGGAGATTTTCCGCGCTGGCGGCGCGACACCGGGCCCTCGGCTCCGAGCTCGAGGACTGGAGCGGCATGGGCACGGCCTGGTCCTACGAGAAGGGCGATCCCGAGCAGGAATACCTGGCGATTCGCACCAAGGCGGGGCTGATGGACGTGTCGGGGCTCAAGAAGGTGC
>JBFKMA010000084.1:0-8587 GCA_041630175.1 Albidovulum sp. | reverse complement strand
TGGCGGGGAGCTATGGCTACCTCACCTTCGCGGGCGGGATCGACAGCGAGACGTGGCTGGGCAGCAGATCGGCGCATCTCGCCGCCGGGATCGGCCGCGTGCTGGCCGGCGGCGACACCCTGCCGCTCGGCCCCGATCCACGGCCTGAGGCCGCGCCGGTGACACTCACGCCCGAGGAGCGGTTCGCGGGCGGGACGGTGCGGCTCATGCCCGGGACGCAGAGCGGGCTCTTCTCCGACGCGGTCATGCAGCGCTTTCTCGCGTCCGAGTTCAAGCGCGATGCCGGCGCCAATCGTCAGGGCATCCGCCTGCTGCATACCGGCGGCCCCTTCGACTCTCCGGCGGCAGCGGGGCTGGCATCGGATTTCATCACGCCGGGCGACGTGCAGATGACCGGCGACGGCATTCCCTATGTGCTCATGTCGGAGTGCCAGACGGTCGGCGGCTATCCGCGGATCGGCACCGTTCTGCCCGACGACCTGCCGCGGGTCGCCCAGGCGCCTTTGGGCGCGACCCTGCGGTTCGTCGCGCTGTCGCTGGCAGATGCGGACCGGCTGTACCGCACCGATGCCGAGCGGCTGCGCGCCTTGCGCGCCGCGGTGCGTCCGCTGGTGCGAGACCCGCACGGCATCCACGACCTGCTCGGCTACCAGTTGATCGGCGGCGTCACCTGCGGCGACGACCTTGAACGGGCATGAGATGGTCCGAAGGATCGACCTGAACGCGGATCTGGGCGAGGAGTTCGGCTCTGGACCGGGGACGATGACGAGGCCCTGCTCGGCATCGTGACCTCCGCCAAAATCGCCTGCGGCCGGCAGGCGGGCGATGCCGGCTCGATGGCGCGCACCATGCGTGCCGCGATGGCAAAAGGCATGGCGAATCCGGACCTTCGCGTTTTCTTCTACGTCAATGCTGCGCGGGGGGCCTGGGGTCAGCCCTGCAGGGCTTCCCACATGTCCCTGTCGCGGGCGGCAGTCCAGATGCGCGGCGTGTCGATGCCGCGCGCCTCGTCATAGGCGCGGGCCACGTTGAACGGCAGGCAGTGCTCGTAGATCGCGTAGTCGGCGAATTTCGGGTCGCATTCGGCGCGCACCGCGACCCAGGCCTCCTTCAGGGTGCCACCGCGGGCGACGACTCGTTCGACCGGCTTGTAAGTGGAGCGGACGAAATCCTCGGTCGCGGCCAGTGCCTTGGCGACCATCGCCTCGCCGACCAGAGCATCGCCGCGACCGGGCGCGATGGATTTCGGCTCATAGGCGGCGATATTGGCCAGCGTGTCGGGCCAGTCGCCAAAATGCCCGTCGCCGCAATAGCAGGCCGAGCGGTATTCGACGATGTCGCCGGTAAACATCACCTCCTGATCGGGAACCCAGACCACGGCGTCGCCGGCGGTATGGGCGCGGCCGAGATACATGATGTCGACGCGGCGCTTGCCGAGATAGACGGTCATCGCCGCGCTGAACGTGGTGGTCGGCCAGGTCAGGCCGGGGATCTCCTCATGCCCCTGGAAGAGGCGTGGGAAACGGGCGAATTCGCTCTCCCAATCCTCCTGTCCGCGCTCGGCGACCATCGACCGGGCGGCGTCCGACATGATGATCTCGCGCGCAGAGTAGGCCGAGGCGCCGAGCACGCGAACCGCGTGATAATGGGTCAGCACAACGTGGCTGATCGGCTTGTCGGTCACCGACCGCACGCAGTCGATCACCTTGCGCGCGAGCCGCGGCGTCGCCTGCGCCTCGACGATCATCACGCTCTCGTCGCCGATGATGACGCCGGTGTTCGGATCGCCCTCGGCGGTGAAGGCATAAAGCCCCTCGCCGATTTCGGTGAAGCTGGCGGTCTTTTCCGCCAGATCGGCCTGGGATGCGAATGCCTTGGCCATGGTGTCGGTCCTTTCGTCGGCGCGCCCGGCGGCGGGCGGCTTACCTTGCGTAGGGGTCGGGCAGTGCCGGCAGCACCTTGCCGGTGCAGGCGCCGAAGCCCACGCGGAACCCGTCTCCTTGCGCGTGGCCGCGCAATGTCAGCGTGTCGCCATCCTCGATGAAGCTGCGAGTCCGGTCGCCGACGGCGAAGGGCTCCTTGCCGCCCCAGCTCAGTTCCAGAAGCGAGCCGCGGCTGTCCTTCTCCGCGCCGGAGATGGTGCCCGAGCCGAGAAGGTCACCGACGCGCATCGGGCAGCCGCTCGTGGTGTGATGGGCAAGCTGCTGCGCGGCGGAATAGTACATTCCGCGGTAGTTGGTGCGCGCGATGGTCACGGGCGCCGCCCCTTCCGGCGCGAGATCGACCTCGAGCGCGATATCGTAGAGCATCGGGCCGGGTTCCTTCAGGTAGGGCAGAAGCGCGCGTTCGCGCTCGGGCGTCGAGGTCCGGAAGGGTTCGAGCGCCGCCGCCGTGACGATCCACGGGCTAATCGAGGTTGCCGTGGCCTTGGCCTGAAAGGGTCCAAGCGGCTGGTACTCCCAGGCCTGAATGTCGCGTGCCGACCAGTCGTTGAGAAGGACGTAGCCGAAGATCATCGCATCGGCCTCGGCCGCCGTGACCGGTCCTTGCGAGGGCTGGCCGACGATGGCGCCCATCTCAAGCTCGATATCAAAGCGGGCCGAGGGCGCGAAGCGCGGCAGGCCGTCGTTCGGGCTTTTGACCTGCCCCCAGGGGCGGCGCACATCGGTGCCCGAGACGACGACCGACGAGGCGCGGCCATTGTAGCCGATGGGGATCGACAGCCAGTTCGGCGGCAGCGCGTTTTCGGGGCCGCGGAACATCGTGCCGACATTGAAGGCGTGGTTCCTGCCGGCATAGAAATCGGTGTATTCGGCGACCACGAACGGCATGTGCGAGACCGCATCGACCTGCGCCACGAGATGGCCGCGGAGAGCCTCGGCCTCGGCCGCGCCGTCCGACAGCAGCGCGGTGAGGCGCTCGCGCAGGGCCGACCAGACAGCAGGTCCCGCCGCCATCACCGGGTTCCAGGCGGCCCCTTGCAGAAGCGGACCACCGTCGAGCGTGATCAGCCCCGCCCTTTCAACTGCCGCAACGTCCAGAATCCGGTCCCCGATCGCCACCCCGCAGCGCGGCGCGGCGCCGCCGGTCGAGAACACGCCGCAGGGCAGGTTGTTCAAGGGAAAGTCGGTCGCCGCGCTGTTGGCGCTTTCGACCCAGCTTGTCTTCAGGCTCATGGTCCTCATCCGATCCGCAGGTGAATGTCCGGGCTCACTTGTCCCAGTTGCCCTCGGGCGTGCCGTCGAAGCGTTTCTTCAGGCTGTCCCAGCAGTCGATATAGTCGTCCTGCAAGGGCGCCTCCCTGGCGGCGAACTCGGTCAGGTGCTGCGGGAAGCGGGTCTCGAACATGAACGACATCGTGTTGTCGAGCTTGTCGGGCTTCAGGTCGGCAGTCGTCGCCTTTTCGAACGCCTCGTTGTCGGGCCCGTGCGGCAGCATCATGTTGTGAAGGCTCATGCCGCCGGGGACGAAGCCCTGCGGCTTGGCGTCATACTGCCCGTAGATGTTGCCCATCAGTTCGGACATGACGTTCTTGTGGTACCAGGGCGGGCGGAAGGTGTTCTCCATCACCATCCAGCGTTCGCGGAACAGTACGAAGTCGATATTGGCGGTGCCCGCGACGCCGGAGGGCGCTGTCAGGACCGTGAAAATCGACGGGTCCGGGTGATCGAAGAGGATCGCGCCGATCGGGCAGTAATGGCGCATGTCGTATTTCACCGGCGCGTAGTTGCCGTGCCACGCCACGACGTCGAGCGGGCTGTGGCCGATGAAGGTCTCATGGAACTGGCCCTGCCACTTGATCACCACGCGGCTTTGCGCGTCGCGGTCCTCGAAGGCGGCCACGGGCGTCTTGAAATCACGCCTGTTGGCCATGCAGTTGGCGCCGATCGGGCCGCGGCCCGGCAGTTCGAACTTCTGGCCGTAATTCTCGCAGACGAAACCGCGCGCCGGGCCGTCGGTCAGCTCGACCCGGTAGACGAGGCCGCGCGGGAGGATGGCGATTTCCTTCGGCTCGAGGTCGATCACGCCCAGCTCGGTGCAGAACCGCAGGCGGCCCTCCTGCGGCACAACGAGAAGCTCGCTGTCGGCGGAGAAGAAGTACTCGTCCTCCATCGAGGCGGTGACGAGGTAGATGTGGCTGGCCATGCCGACCTGGGTGTAGACATCGCCCGCCGTCGTCATGGTGCGCATGCCGGTGAGCCAGGTGAGCTTCTCGTCGGAATGCGGCACCGGATCCCAGCGGTACTGGCCGAGCGAGGTCACATCCGGGTCCACGTTCGGCGCGGATTTCCAGTAGGGCAGGTCGATCTTCGCGAAGCGCCCGACATGCTTGACCGAGGGCCGGATCCGGTAGCACCAGGTCCGCTCGTTCTGGTGCGAGGGCGCGGTGAAGGCGGTTCCGGAAAGCTGCTCGCCGTAAAGCCCGTAGGCGCATTTCTGCGGGCTGTTCATGCCCTGCGGCAGCGTGCCCGGCAGCGCCTCGGTCTCGAAGTCGTTGCCGAAGCCGGGCATGTAACCTGCTGTCGTGCCGTGGCTTCCCGCGGCCTGGGTCAATCCGTGATGGGGTGCGGTCTGGTTCATTCGGGCCTCCCTTGCGGCGTAGGTCGGAGGGATTCGATTGCCCGGCATATTTTGTTGCAATCGCAACGAAGTCAAGCCTATTGTTGCAAATGATACGAATCTGCCATCATCATCGCGACGACGGGACGAGTGAGCCGATGACCGAGACCCTGCCTGAATTCGATCTGGACCGGTATCTGCCGTATCGGCTGACCGTGATCGCCGCGCGGCTCAGCGCCGATCTGGCGAAGCAGTACAAGGCGAAGCACGGGATCTCGATCGCCGAGTGGCGGGTGCTTCTCAACCTCGGCTATTCCGGCGAGGTCTCGGTGCGCGACATCGAACGGCGGGTCAGCCTCGACAAGTCCAAAGTCAGCCGTGCGGCGACGCGGCTCGAGGCCGAGGGTTACATCACCAAGGCGGTCGATGAGGGGGACCGGCGCCTGCTGAAGCTCGCCTTGACCGAAAAGGGGATCGAGGTGCTGCACGAGCTGATCCCGATTGCCGTGGCCTATCAGCGCGAGCTTGAAAGGACGCTCGGCCCGCAAACGGAGGCGCTTCAGGCGGCGCTCGACATCCTCATGGACGGCTCCGGATGATCACGCTCCACGATTACTGGCGCTCCTCGGCAAGCTACCGGGTGCGGATCGCCCTCGGCCTGGCCGGGCTGAGCTGGCATACGCATCCGGTCAACCTGGTCGAGGGCGCGCAGAGGTCGCCGGAACATCTGGCCCGCAATCCGCAGGGGCTGGTTCCGGTTCTGGAGATTGACGGCCAGAGTCTGACACAATCCCTGGCCTGCATCGAGTACCTCGATGAGACGCGGGGGCTTGGCCTCTTGCCCGAGGCGCCCATCGACCGGGCACGGGTGCGGGCTCTGGCGCATGCGATCGCGATGGAGATCCATCCGGTCTGCAATCTCGGCGTCGCCCGCTGGGCCGTGACCCACTCGAACGGCGGCATCACGATGGAAGGCTGGATGCAGCATTTCATCACCGGCGGCCTCGCCGCCTTCGAAGCGATGCTGGCGGGCGGGGATTATTGCTTCGGCAACCGGATCACGCTGGCCGATATCTGCCTCGCTCCGCAGCTCTACAATGCCCGGCGCTGGGGCATCGACCTCGAACCGATGCCGAAGATCCGGAAGGTTGAGGCCGTGCTGGCCGAGATCCCGGCCTTCGTCGCCGCGCATCCCGACCGGGTGCCGCAGGGCTGAGGCTGCGTCACGGCTCGCGCCGCGCGTCATCCTTCGCCGTCCCGGCTCGCTCCGCCGCGGCGCGGGTCAGGGCGGCGAGGCCCTTGTCCAGCGCCGCACGCTCTTCTTCGGTCATGGCGCCGAGGATCTCGGCCGCGCGGGCCTGAACCCGGGGCATCACCTCTTCGAACTGCCCGCGCCCCGCATCGGTGCATTCATAGACCCGGAGCCGCCGGTCCTCGTCCGAAGTCGCGTGGGTGATCAGGCCCTTTTCCTCGAGCCTTTGCGCCGCGCGGCTGACCTGCACCTTGTCCAGCGTCGTGCGGCGCGAAAGGTCGAGCGAGGTCAGACGCTCCGCCTCGGCCAGCAGGTAAAGCAGCCGCCATTCCTCGCGCGACAAGCCATAGGCGCGGCCATAGACATCGATCAGGTTGCGCGAAAACGTCTCGGCCGCGACGGCAAGCCTGTAGGGAAAGAACGCCTCGAGTGGCATTTGGCCTCCGCTCTGTTGCCGATTGCACGGTTGCATATGAAACGACACGAGCCGAATCAAGCCGTCCGGCGGGGAGCGGTCATGATCGCTGCTTAGGCAGCGATCCGCGGGCGAGCCCGGTTGAACGCCTGGCTGGCTGACGGAACGGACGGACCCGTCGTGACCAAAACCGCGCCCGTCCGCTGCGTCGCCCTGACTTGCGCCGGGTCGCGCAGGCGGCCCGTTGACAAAGCGCCGCCGCTTCGTGATGTTGCCGCTACGTCAGGGGAGTCCCGCCATGGGGACTGAGAGGCTGACAGCATGGGCGACCATGCGGTGAGGCGACCCTTTGAACCTGACCCAGTTGATACTGGCGTAGGAAGACCAAAGGGCGCCACCCGGCCTCTTTGGGCCGTGCGGGCCCGGTTGCGGGGCCGAAGCGGTCCCTTTCTGCCTCATCGTTCAGCTCGGGTCTTTTCGAGTGAACCTTGAGGAGACACCATGAACAAACCGTCCGAGACGCCGCGGATCACCACCGGCGCCCTGCCTGCATCCTGCAAGACCCACATTCCCGGCCAGATCCACGACATCCGCGTGCCGATGCGCCAGATCCATGTCGGCGGCGGCGAGGCACCGGTGAGCGTCTACGACAGTTCCGGCCCCTATACCGATCCGGCGGCAGTCACCGACATCGCCGCGGGCCTGACCCCGAGCCGCGGCGCCTGGCTGAGGGAGCGCGGCGATGTCGAGCAATATGCCGGCCGCGCCGTGACCGCCGCCGATAACGGCTTTGCCGAGGGCGCCCGGCTGGTGCCGGAGTTCCCGGTCAGGCGCCAGCCGCTGCGGGCGACCGGCGGCCGTGCCGTCACCCAGATGGCCTATGCCAGGGCCGGGATCGTCACGCCGGAAATGGAATACGTCGCGATCCGCGAGAATCTCGGCCGTGTGACGGCCTGGGAAGAGGCGCGCGACGGCGAGGATTTCGGCGCTTCGATCCCCGCTCTCGTCACCCCCGAATTCGTCCGCGACGAGATCGCCCGCGGCCGCGCCATCATCCCCGCCAACATCAACCACCCCGAGCTCGAGCCGATGATCATCGGCCGCAACTTCCTGGTGAAGATCAACGCCAATATCGGCAACTCGGCCGTCACCTCCTCGATGGAGGAGGAGGTCGAGAAGATGGTCTGGGCGATCCGCTGGGGTGCGGACACGGTGATGGACCTCTCGACCGGGCGCAACATCCACAACATCCGCGACTGGATCCTTCGCAATTCGCCGGTGCCGATCGGCACGGTGCCGCTCTACCAGGCGCTGGAGAAGGTCGGCGGCGTCGCCGAGGACCTGAGCTGGGAGGTGTTCCGCGACACGCTGATCGAGCAGGCCGAGCAGGGGGTGGATTACTTCACCATCCATGCCGGCGTGCGGCTGCACATGATCCCGATGACCGCGAAGCGCGTGACCGGGATCGTCAGCCGCGGCGGCTCGATCATGGCCAAGTGGTGCCTGCACCACCACCGCGAGAGCTTCCTCTACGAGCATTTCGACGAGATCTGCGACATCGCGCGGGCCTATGACGTGTCGTTCTCGTTGGGTGACGGGCTGCGCCCCGGCTCGATCGCGGATGCCAACGACGCCGCGCAGTTCGCCGAACTGGAGACGCTCGGCGAGCTCACGAAGATCGCCTGGGCCAAGGACTGCCAGGTGATGATCGAAGGGCCCGGCCATGTGCCGATGCACAAGATCAAGGCCAACATGGACAAGCAGCTCGCCCATTGCCACGAGGCGCCGTTCTACACTCTGGGGCCGCTCACCACCGACATCGCGCCGGGCTACGACCACATCACCAGCGCCATCGGCGCGGCGATGATCGGCTGGTTCGGCACCGCGATGCTTTGCTACGTCACGCCCAAGGAGCATCTCGGCCTGCCCGACCGCGACGACGTCAAGACCGGGGTGATCACCTACAAGCTCGCCGCCCATGCCGCCGACCTCGCCAAGGGCCATCCCGGCGCGCAGGCGCGCGACGACGCGCTGAGCCGCGCGCGGTTCGAGTTCCGCTGGGAGGACCAGTTCAACCTCTCGCTCGACCCCGAAACGGCGCGCGACTTCCATGACGAGACCATGCCGAAGGAGGCGCACAAGGTCGCGCATTTCTGTTCGATGTGCGGGCCGAAATTCTGCTCGATGCGGATCAGCCACGACATCCGGGCCGAGGCGAGAAAGGCCGAGGGCATGGCCGAGATGGCCGAGAAGTTCCGCGAGGGCGGCGAGCTTTATCTGAAGGTGGAGGCGTGATGTTCTCGGTTCTCGGAGCCGGAGTCGCCGGGCTTTGCGTGGCGACCGCCCTTGCCGAGCGGGGT
>JBFKMA010000083.1:0-8594 GCA_041630175.1 Albidovulum sp. | reverse complement strand
GGATTTTAGAGGATTTTTTTTTAAGTATTGTTTTCAATGGCTTGGGCCGAGAGAACTTAGAGGCTACCCGCTCGCCTCTGTCACCGCGCTGCTTCACCGTCGCGAGAAGCGCTCTGCGGTGGCGAAGGCGCGGCCGGATCACTCACTAGAATGCAAATGTAGCCCATGTGTAGCCCCACGACCTCGAGGTCTGGGCACGCTGCAAATGCAGCGAAAATTTTCTCAGTATTCTAAGGGGTTTAGGTGGTGCCCAGAGCCGGAATCGAACCAGCGACACGCGGATTTTCAATCCGCTGCTCTACCAACTGAGCTATCTGGGCACCGGGGGCGTTCGCGCCCGGCCCGGCTCTCTTAGGCGAGCGGCGCCGGCCTGTCCAGAGGGATTTCGCGAAAATCCCGAACGGAATTGGCCGCTCAGTGCGGTTGTCGCCGCGTGTCCTCCATGTCGGCCTCGTCGGGCAGATCCTCCTCCTCGGCCGGAATCGCGTAGCCCCCCGTGAGCCAGCGGCCGAGATCGACATCGGCGCAGCGTTTCGAGCAGAAGGGGCGGTATTTCGGGTCGGTCTCTTTCCGGCAGATCGGGCAGGTCATGCCTCATCTTCCCCCAGGATCGCGGCCAATGGCAACCGATCGCGCTTGCGCTGCAGCTCGAAATTGCCGAGCGGCGTCCAGCCGGCAAGGCTCGTCTCGGCCGCCTCGCCCTTGAACGCCGCGCGCAGCTGCTGGTCGAGCGTGGCGCGGTCGCGCTTCGGCATCGGCGCGAAATCCACCGTGACCTGGCCTCCGAGGCCGCGCAACCGGAGCTGCCGCGGCAAGTCGCGGGCGGCGGCGATATTGGCCTTGAGGCTCGCCGCCGGCGAGGTGTCGGGGCCGGTATTCACATCGACCGCGATCAGCGCGCGGGTGGGCTCGATCGCCATATTCGCGCCGCCGGGCAGACCGACGACCGGGACAAACAGCGCGTCGATCATCTCCTCGACCCCGTGGCGCGCAAAAGCGTCCTCGCCCTCGGCGATCTCGTCGGGCGCCGGGTCTGACCAGTCGCGCCAGGCCTCCTCGTGCGGCGAGGGCGCGTCGACGAGCAGTTCCGGACCGCCCGAGACATCGGCGATCACCGCCTCGGCGAGGCTGCGCATTTCGGCGATGTCGGCGACGATGTCCTCGTCTTCCGCGAGCGCCGCCGCCGAGCGCAGGATCAGCCCGTGATCCGAGCCGGCCATGCCCGCCTCGGCGAGCTTTTCGAGCCGCGCGCGCTCATCCGCGTCCCTGATCCGGCGCGAGACGTTCAGCCCCGGCGCGGAGGGCGTGACGATGGCAAGCCGGCTCTTGAACAGAAGCCGCGCCGTCACCGCCAGCGCCTTGCCCGGCTCGGCATGGCCCGCGACCTGCACGACGACCGGCTGGCCTGGGGCGAGGCCCTTCGTCTCGCGCAGGAAGCCCTTCAGGCCCGGCAGCTTCACGAAGACGCCGCCCTGCCCCTTCATCTGGCGGTCCAGGACCCCGCGCAGGATCGCGCCGGGCGCAAAGCCCACGTCCGAGCCCGGATCGACGATGAGGTCCTGCAGCCGGCCGTCGACGACCAGCGCCGCCGCCTCGCGGCCGCGATACTGCCCGAGAACCACGACCCGGCCCTTCATGCGTCCACCCCGTGAATCTCGATTCCCGCCGCTTCCAGAAGATGCGCGGTCTCGGCGACCGGCAGCCCGACGACCCCGGTGAAGGAGCCCTGAAGCCAGGGGATGAAGGCGCCGAAGCGGCCCTGAATGGCATAGGCGCCGGCCTTGCCCTCCCACTCGCCGGAGGCGAGATAGGCGTTGAGTTCGTTGTCGGAAAGCCGCTTGACCTTCACGACGGTCTCGACCTCGCGCTCCCAGATCTGCTCGCCGCGGCGCACGGCAACGGCGGTGATGACCCGGTGTCGGCGGCCCGAGAGTTTCAGCAGGAATTCAGCAGCCTCGCCCGCGCTTTCCGGCTTGCCGAGGATCCGGCGGCCGAGCGCGACCGTGGTATCGGCGCAAAGCACGACCTCGTCCAGCCCGGACGGCACGGCCAGCGCCTTCTCGCGCGCCATGCGCGCGCAATAGGGCCGCGGCGCTTCGCCGTTCAGGGGCGTTTCATCGATGTCGGGGGCGCGGATCGCGTCCGGCGTGAGCCCGAGCTGCGCCAGCAGCTCCTTGCGGCGGGGGCTCGCCGAACCGAGAACGAGGCGCGGGCGCACCTTACTTGAAGCGGTAATTGATCCGCCCCTTCGTGAGGTCGTAGGGCGTCATCGTCACCTGGACCTTGTCGCCGGCGAGAACGCGGATGCGGTTCTTGCGCATCTTTCCTGCCATCGTCGCGATGATCTCATGGCCGTTTTCCAGCTCGACCCTGAACGTCGCGTTCGGCAGGAGTTCCTTCACGACGCCCGGAAATTCGAGACCTTCTTCCTTGGCCATGGTCACTCCATATATAGTCCGCCCGAGTACGTGCCGGGCGCGCGTTAAATGCGCCCGATGGCCCGCGAATTCAAGCGCAATCTCGGTTATGCGACCGAAGCGTGACCTTTGACAGCTGCGGCTCCTGCTCCGGCCAGTGCTTGAGGTTCAGCACGCCGCCATCGGCGCGGACCTCGGCAATGGCGGCAAGCGAGATATCGGCATAGGTCCAGCCCGGCTCGCCGAGCTCGCCCTCGGCGAGGATGCCGGTGGCGGGGAAGCCGCGGTCGGGCGGGCCGTAGACCGAGGCGGCGCCGGTGTTCTCCTCCATGCCGTAGCACCACTGGGCCTCGCCCACGATCGGCGCATGGATCGCGACAAGCTGGTTTTCCAGCGCCCGCGCCATGGCGCCGACCCGGACGCGGGTGAAGCCCGCGAGCGTTTCGGTCGCCGACGGCACCAGCAGGATCTCCACCCCGGCCTCGGCGAGCGCCCGGCCGAGCAGCGGGAACTCGCTGTCATAGCAGATGAGGATGCCGATCCGGCCGAGATCGGTGTCGAAGACCTGAAGCCCGTCGCCCGGCACGACATGCCAGCCGTCGCGCTCCCAGCGCGTCATCATCGCCTTGTCCTGGTGGCCGATGAGCCCCTTCGGGCCGAAGAGGCTCGCCCGGTTCACCGGGCGGTCCCCGGCATGGGCGAGGCCGAAGACCGGGCCGGAGGCCGAGAGGATATGGACGCCATACTCGGCCGCGAGCCGCGCGTGAAGCGCGTCCGCGGCCGGCTTGTGCCGCGCCACCTCGACCAGCGCGCCGGCGATGTCGCCGGCCACCGCTGCGCCGCCGAGCGAGGCGAGCTCCATCGCCCCGTATTCGGGAAAGACCAGAAGCTCGGCCCCCTGCCCGGCTGCCTCGGCGACCCAGGCGGCGACCTTCGCCTCGTAAGCGGACCAGTCCTCGAACCAGTCGAGCGGATAGGCGGCGGCGGCGACTTTCATCGGCGGTCCTTTCGGGCGGCTCAGAGCTTGCGGATCCAGAACTGCATCGGCTTGGCGGTCTCTTCCGCCTCGCCGATATCCTTCCAGGAGTATTCGGCGACCGCGCCGTCCA
Organism: Albidovulum sp.; assembly: GCA_041630175.1. GTDB lineage: Bacteria > Pseudomonadota > Alphaproteobacteria > Rhodobacterales > Rhodobacteraceae > Albidovulum. The sequence goes on along the minus strand of JBFKMA010000083.1, from coordinate 5,068 downwards.
GCGGCGCATAGCCGCGCTTGCGCCAGAAGGCGTCGAGCGGACGGTACTCGGCCGGATGCAGCGGATGGTCCTCGGGCCGGACCACGCGGCAGAAGGCCGCATGCGTGCGGCCGAGCTTGCGCGCATGCGCCTCGCGCGCATCGAAGAAGGCATGGCCGAGGCCCTTGCCGCGATACTCCGGCAACAGCACCGACTCGGCGCAGTAGAAGATGTCCTCGAGCGCCAGCCCGGTGCCCGCGAAGGCGGCGCCGAACTCGTCGCCGTGTTCCTCCATCGGCGTGCCGGTGGAGGCGCCGATCAGGCGGCCATCGTCGAAGGCGCCGACGAGGATCGCGTTCGGGCTGTCGCGATAGGTCTTCAGGTAGCGCCGTTCGTAATCGACATTGCCGTCGTAGAGATAGGGCCAGGCGCGGAACACCGCGATCCGCAGCCGCGCCACGTCGTCGAGCGCGGCCTCCAGCGCCTCGTCGGTCAGGACAAGGACCTCGATCGTCATGCCGAGACCTGCCGGATCCAGTCCTGGAGGTTGTAGTAGGTCGTCACGCGGGTGATCTTGCCGTCCTTGAGGTCGAAGAAGCCGCCCGCCGGCAGCACGTATTTCTGACCGCGCGCCTCGGGCAGGCCGGGATCGGTCTTGAGATAGGTGCCGTTGACCACGAATTCCGCGGCACCGCGCGTGCCTTCGTCGTTGGAGAAGACCACCATGTCGGTCAGCTCTTCCTTGTAGGTCTCGCTCATATGGCGGCAGAACTCGGCGAAGGCCTGCTTGCCGAGCCGGGTCGCGCCCTCGTTCACGTTGTGGGCGAAATCCTCGTGGAGTGTGTCGAGCATGGCATCGATGTCGCCCCGGTTGAAGGCGGCGTAATAGGCTTCGATCGTGGCGCGGGTCATCCTGGTCTCCCTTTCCTGCGGCGCGCAACATAGGCCGTGGCGGCGGGCCTGCCCATCCTCATTGCGTCAGTTTCCGGCTGCTTTGCGGCCTGTTGCACTCGCGCGGACCCTCCTACCGGTCCGCGGTCGGCGGGCCGAACCGCTTGATCATGTTCGCGCGGATCTGGTCGCGGGTCTGGCGATAGGCGACAAGCTTCGCCTCGCGGCCCTCGGCGATGCCGGTCGGGTCCATGACCGGCCAGTATTCGACATCGAGATGGAAGAAGCGCGTGAGTTCGAGCGCCATGCGCTGGCTCGCCGGCGACAAAGCGATCACCAGATCGAACCCCGACAGATCGTCGCCCCATTGCTGCATCTCGTCGAAGCTGCGCGAGCGGTGCCGCGACAGCTCGACCCCGATCTCCTGGCAGACCGCCACCGCGAATCCGTCGACCTCCGAATCGTCATGGACGCCCGCCGACTGCACGTAGCAGGCCTGCCCGTAGAACTTCTTCATCATGCCTTCCGCCATCGGCGACCGGATCGAATTGTGATCGCAACAGAACAGAACCGAATGGGGCAGTTCTCGATCCAAGCTCAGCCCCCGAAATGCAGGACGCAGATCAGCGTGAAGAGGCGGCGCGCCGTGTCGATGTCGAGCTCGGCCTTGCCCTCGAGCCGTTCCTGCAACACCCGCGCGCCCTCGTTGTGGATGCCGCGCCGGGCCATGTCGATCGCCTCGATCTGGCTCGGCGGCAGGCGCTTGACGGCGTCGAAATAGCTCTCGCAGATCTGGAAGTAATCCTTCACGACCTGCCGGAACGGCCCGAGCGACAGGTGGAATGCCGCGACCTCGTCGCCCGCTTCGCTCCCGACCTCGAAGACCAGTCGCCTTTCGCGGATCGACAGGGCGAGCCGGAACGGCCCCTCGGGCGGCGCCCCGCCATCCTTCGGCGGCACGACGAAGCTGTTGTCCTCCAGAAGATCAAAGATCGCGACCTTGCGCTCCTGCTCCACTTCCGGGGTCGGCGCCGGCAGGCCGCGGTCGTCGATCTCGATGTGACAGATGCGGCTCACGACAGATCCCCCCGGTTCAGCCGGTCGAGCCGCGCCCGGACCGAGAGCCCGTGCGCCTCCAGGCTTTCCGAAATCGCCAGCCGTTCCGCCGCCGGCCCGATCGACGCCAGCGCCTCGGGCGTCATCCGCGCGATCGTGGTGCGCTTGAGGAAATCCATCACGCTCAGCCCGCTCGAGAACCGCGCCGAGCGCGCCGTGGGCAGCACGTGGTTCGGCCCGCCGACGTAATCACCGATCGCTTCCGGCGTCCAGCGCCCGAGGAAGATCGCCCCGGCATGGGTGATCTTCGCGGCCAGGGCGTCGGGGTCGGCGACGCAAAGCTCCAGATGTTCCGGCGCCACCCGGTTCGACAGGGCCGCGGCCTCGTCGAGATCGCGCGTCACGATCACCGCCCCGTAGTCGCGCCAGCTCGGCCCGGCTATGGCGCGGCGCTCCAGCGTCTCGAGCCGCTTCTCCACCGCCGCCGCGACCGCCTGGCCGAAGCCTGCGTCGTCGGTGACGAGGATCGACTGCGCGCTCTCGTCATGCTCGGCCTGGCTGAGAAGGTCGAGCGCGATCCAGTCGGGATCGTTGTCCTTGTCGGCGATCACGAGGATCTCCGACGGCCCCGCGATCATGTCGATGCCGACGCGCCCGAAGACCCGGCGCTTGGCCGCGGCCACATAGGCGTTGCCCGGCCCGGTGATCTTGTCCACCGGCCGGATCGTCCCGGTTCCGTAGGCGAGCGCGGCGATCGCCTGCGCGCCGCCGATCCGGTAGACCGTGTCGACGCCCGAAAGCCGCGCCGCCAGAAGCACCAGCGGATTGACCACCCCGCCCGGCGTCGGGCAGGCGATCACCAGCCGCTCGACGCCCGCGACCTTCGCGGGAATCGCGTTCATCAGGACCGAGGACGGATAGGAGGCAAGCCCCCCCGGCACGTAAAGCCCCGCCGCCGAGACCGGCCCCCAGCGCCAGCCGAGCTCGGCCCCCGCCGCGTCGGTCCAGCGCTGATCCTCGGGCATCTGGCGTTCGTGGTAGGCGCGGATGCGCCCGGCGGCGAGTTCCAGCGCCGCCCGGTCCTCGGCCCCGACCTTGTCGCATTCCGCCGCGATCTCGGCCTCGGAAAAGGCCAGCGTTTCCTGCGTCAGATCCAGCCGGTCGAACTTCGCGGTCAGCTCGATGACCGCGGCGTCGCCGCGCGTCCGCACATCCGCGATGATCGCGGCGACTGCCTCATCGACATCCGGCGCATCCTCGCGCTTGGCCGACAGAAGCGACGAGAAGGCGGCTTCGAAGCCGGACTCTGCAGTGGAAAGAAAAACGGGCATGGCGGCACTCCTCGATCCTGCCCCCCATACAATCGCCGGGCAACCGTCTCAAGCATCTCGATGCGGCGCGGCGCCTCCGTCGCGCGGCGGGCACAGTCCCTGCCATGTCACCTTGCCGAAAATATCCCGGGGGAATTGCCCGGCACGGGCAATGGGGGCAGCGCCCCCGAGGGATCCGCGGCCCCGCGCCCGACCACCGCCTCCGGCCCGACCGTCAGTCGGGATGCGCGGGCGCCTTGCGCGACGGCGCGGCATAGGGCCGGGTCACGTCCTTCAGCGTCAGGTCGAGACACTCGACCTCCGCCGCGATCGCGCCGTCGCCGGCGAGGATCAGCTCGACCCGCCCCGCCGCGTCCGCGCCCGGCGTCCAGCGGATGTCGAGGATCGACAGGATCGCGTCCTTGTCGGCCCGGTCGATCCCCTGCGAGGCGACGCCGAGAACTCCGTTGATCACCAGAAGCGCGCGCACCCGTTCATAGGGCCGCCCGCCCGCCTCGGCCGCCGCGCGGTCCTCCCAGCGGAAGCGGTTGATCAGGAAGGCGAGCCGCCGCGCCTTCGGCTGCCAGCTCATGTCTGCCATTGTCAGGACCGCATCCTGCACCAGCGCCGAGATCACCGGCACGTCCTCGGCCGCCTCCGCCCTTAGGCCCAGCGGCCGCGCGGAACCGTCCTCGAATCTGGCGTCCTCGACCATCACTCGCCCTTCACGCGTTCGATCTTCGCGCCGCAGGCCGACAGCTTCTCCTCGACCCGCTCGTAGCCGCGGTCGAGGTGGTAGACCCGGCTCACCATCGTCTCGCCCTCCGCACCGAGGCCGGCAAGGATCAGCGAGACCGAGGCCCTGAGATCGGTCGCCATCACCGGCGCGCCCCTCAGCCTCTCGACCCCGGTCACCGTCGCATGGCCGCCATGAACCTCGATCTCGGCCCCCATCCGCATCAGTTCCGGCGCGTGCATGAAGCGGTTCTCGAAGATCGTCTCCTCCAGAACGCTGGTGCCGCTGGCGGTCGCGAGAAGCGCCATCATCTGCGCCTGAAGATCGGTCGGAAAGCCGGGGAACACCGCAGTCGTCACATCGACCGCCCTCGCCCGCCCGTTCGACCGCGCGACCTTCAACCCGTCCTTCGTCTCCGTCACCACGATCCCGGCCGCGTCGAGCTTCTCGCAGAAGGCCGGAAGCAGGTCCATGCGCCCGCCGATCAGCTCCACCTCGCCTCCCGCGATCGCCGGCGCGATCATGTAGGTGCCGAGCTCGATCCGGTCGGCGACCACGGCATGGGTCGCGCCGTGTAGCCGCTCGACGCCCTGAATCTCGATCCTGTCGGTGCCCTCGCCCTCGATCTGCGCGCCCATCGCGCGCAGGCATTTCACCAGGTCGACGATCTCGGGCTCGCGCGCGGCGTTCTTCAGCACCGTCGTGCCCTTGGCGAGCGTCGCCGCCATCACGATGTTCTCGGTGGCGCCCACCGAGGCGAAGCGCTGCTCGATCACCGCGCCCTTCAGGCCGCGCGGCGCCTCGGCATGGAGATAGCCGTCCTTGAGCTCGATCTCGGCGCCCAGCGCCTCCAGTCCCGTGATGTGGATGTCCATCGGCCGCGCCCCGATCGCGCAGCCGCCGGGCAGCGACACCACCGCCCGCCCCGCCCGCGCCAGCAAGGGCCCGAGCACGAGATTCGACGCCCGCATCTTCCGCACGATGTCGTAATCCGCCGTGAGGTTGTTCAGGTCGTGCGAGGACATCGCCAGGACCCGCCCCTCCTGCATCGAGCGCACCTCGGCGCCGAGCGATTCGAGAAGCGTCGTCATCGTCT
>JBFKMA010000082.1:0-8672 GCA_041630175.1 Albidovulum sp. | reverse complement strand
CGGCTCGGTCATCCCGACCGTCGGCGCCTCGGGGGCGATCGCCGGGGTGATGGGCGGCTATCTCCTGCTCTTCCCCCGGGCGCGGGTCGACATCCACGTGATCTTCGTGATCTTCTTCCGGGTCTTCACGATCCCCGCCTGGATCATGCTCGGGCTCTGGTTCGCGATGCAGGTCCTGTCCGGCCTCTCGACGCCCACCGATGGCGGCGGCATCGCCTACTGGGCCCACGCCGGCGGCTTCCTCGCCGGCATCGCGCTCACGCTCCCCGCCTGGCTGAAACGCGGCGCCGGCAGCTATTGGCGGCGCACCGAAGGCCACCCGCCGCATCCCGAGACCAGGTACACGCGCTCGAACGTCCCGGTGATCCGTCGCCGCAAACGATAGGACGTGCCGGCGGACATCGGTCCGGCCATGGCCATCCTTCATCTTGCCGAAAATATCCTCGGGGGTGAATTGCCGCGAAAGCGGCAAGAGGGGGCAGACAGCCCCCTTTTGCCGATCGCGCCGCGCGCGCCCTCAGGCCTCTTCGCGCAGCACCTTCGCCAGCGCCCCGAACAGCTCGCCATTCGCGGCGATCACCGCGCCCGTCTCGAAGATGTCGCGGCCTTCGCGCACGGCTTCGGTGAAACCGCCCGCCTCGCGCACCAGCAAGAGCCCCGCCGCGATGTCCCAGGCGCCAAGCTCGCGCTCCCAGAACCCGTCGTAGCGCCCCGCCGCCACATAGGCGAGGTCGAGCGCCGCCGAGCCCCAGCGCCGCACGCCGGCACAGGCCGGCATCAGCCTTGCGAGGTCGCGCAGCATCGCGGGCAGCGTCTTCTTGGCGCCGAAGGGCACGCCGGTGGCAAAGACCGCCTCGGACATCGACCGCCGCCCCGACACCCGGATGCGGCTTTCGTTCATCCAGGCGCCGGCGCCCTTCTCGGCCCAGTACATCTCGTCCTTGGCCGGGTCGAAGACCACCGCCGCGACGATCTCGCCCTTGTGTTCGAGCGCGATGGAGACCGCCCAGTGCGGCAGGCCGTGCAGGAAGTTCGTGGTTCCGTCCAGCGGATCGACGATCCAGCGCCGGGTCGGATCGGCGCCGGCCGTCTCGCCCGATTCCTCGCCGAGCCAGCCATAGGTCGGGCGCGCGGCCATCAGCTCGTCGCGGATGATCTTCTCGGCGGCGAAGTCGGCGCGGCTGACGAAATCGCCCGCGCCCTTGACTGAGACCTGGAGGTTCTCGACTTCGCGGAAATCCTTGACGAGGCTGCGACCGGCCTTGCGCGCGGCCTTGATCATCAGGTTGAGATTGGCACTGCCCTGCATCGGCCCCGGCTCCTTGGCTTCAAGCCCGTGCCTATACGCGCGGCAGGCTGGGTTGTGAAGGGGCAGGGACGGCGAAATCCGCCCCGCCTCAGCCCGCGGCCGGCCGCGGGCGCCAGAGCCCGCGCCGCTCGAGCACCTGCCGGAGCAGCGCCGGCCGGTCGCTCATCAGCCCGTCGACGCCCATCGCGACGAAGGCCTCCATCGCCGCCGCCTCGTCCACGGTCCAGACATGGACCTGGATACCGCGCGCATGGGCGGCGGCGACGAAGCGGCGGGTGACGAGCGGGATGCCGCGAAACCGCGGCGGCACCTGCGCGGCGGGGAAGGCGAGCGCCCCGACCGGCAGCCCCCAGCCGGCGAGCCAGAGCCGCAGCACCCCGGCATGGGCGGGCGACCAGCAAAGCTGCGGCCCGACCAGCGCCCGAAGCCGCGCCGTGCGCTGCGGCGAGAACGATCCGACGCAGACCCGGTCGAGCGAACCGGTGCGCCGGATCGCCTCGGCCATCGGTTCCACCGCCGCGTCCGACTTCACCTCGAGATTGACATAGAGCCCCGGAAACGCAGCGAGCATCTCGTCGAGCCGCGGGATCGCCGCGCCGCCCCGCGTCCTGAGCCGCGCCAGCTCCGGCCAAGTCAGCGCATCGACGCGCTCCGGGCGGCCGACCATCCGGTCGAGCGTGTCGTCGTGGAAGATCACCGCGACGCCGTCGCGCGTCGCCTGCACGTCGGTCTCGACATGGCTGTAGCCCAGCCCCACCGCATGGGCGAAGGCCGCCATTGTGTTCTCCTCGGCCTCGAGGGAACCGCCGCGATGCGCGAAGGCGATCGGCAGCGGATGGTCGAGGAACCGGCTCGCCGCGCTGCCTTCCATGCCTTCCCTCCCGCCGTATGGCCCCAGCATAGCAGGAACCGCGCCCAGCCGCCCGGGCTCAGGCGCGCTGCAGCTTCACCGGCTCGCTGCGCGCCAGTTTCAGGAAATGCGCCGTGAACGGCCGCGTCGCGTCCTCTTCGCGCGTCGCGGCATACATGCGCTTGGTCAGCCCGTTCGCGGTCACCGGCCGGGTGACGTAGTCGGGCTGGTACTTCACCTCGCGCAGCACCCAGTCGGGCAGCACCGCCACGCCGCGGTCGGAGGCGACCAGCATCAGGATCACCGCCGTCAGCTCGACCTGCCGCACGCCGCGCGGCTCCACCCGCGCCGGGGTCAGAAGCTCGGAGAAGATGTCGAGCCGGCTGCGGTCCACCGGATAGGTGATCAGCATCTGGTCGCGGAAGTCCTCGGCCTCGACGAAGGGTTTCGCGGCGAGCGGGTTCTGGCGCGCCGCGACCAGCGTCGGCGCGTAGTCGAAGAGCGGGTTGAAGACCACACCGTTCAGCTTCTCGGGGTCGGAGGAGACGACGAGATCGACCTCCTCACGCATCAGCGCCGACAGCGCCTCGAAGGCGAGGCCGGGGCGGATGTCGACATCGACATCGGGCCAGGCGCGGCGGAACTGCTCGAGTACCGGAAACAGCCAGTCGAAACAGGCATGGCATTCGATGGCGATATGCAGCCGCCCCGAGCGCCCGGCGCGGAGCGCGCGGAACTCCTCGGCCAGCGCCTCGATCTCGGGCAGGACCCGCTCGGCGGCGCGCAGGAGTCTCATCCCGGCCGCCGAGAGCTTCAGGGGCTTCGTGCGCCGCACGAAGAGCTCGACCCCGGCCTGGTCCTCCAGCCCCTTGACCTGGTGCGAGAGCGCCGATTGCGTGATGTGCAGCGCCTCGGCCGCCCGCGCCAGACCGCCGGCCTCGTGGATCGCCTTGATCGTCCTGAGATGCCTGAGTTCCAGATGCACCGCGCGTTTCTCCTGTCTGGCTCATATAGTTCTTGAAGATTATGAATTTGTCTCACTTCGCGCAATGTGGGACAAGGGGGCATCGCAGACGAGGACTCCAGCCATGCCCGCGCCCCGCATCTCTTTCGAATTCTTCCCGCCGAAGACCATCGAAGCGTCGTTCCAGCTCTGGGAAACGGTGCAGGTCCTGGCGCCGCTGCAGCCGAACTTCGTCTCGGTCACCTACGGCGCCGGCGGCACGACCCGCGAGCTGACGCATGAGGCGGTGTCGACGATCGGCGATCATTACGGGCTCAATGTCGCGGCACACCTGACCTGCGTCGAGGCCACCCGCGCCGAGACGCTCGAGATCGTGAACGCCTATTCCGAGGCCGGCGTGACCGAGATCGTGGCGCTCCGGGGCGACGCGCCGAAGGGCGAAAACCGCTTCACGCCGCATCCCGACGGCTTCGCCTCGTCCGTCGATCTCGTCGAGGCGCTGGCCGAGACCGGCCGCTTCAAGATCCGCGTCGGCGCCTATCCCGAAGCGCATCCCGACGCCGCCGACATGGCCGCCAACGTCGCCTTTCTGAAGCGCAAGATCGACGCCGGGGCGCATTCCGCGATCACCCAGTTCTTCTTCGAACCCGAGAGCTTCTTCCGCTTCCGCGACGCCTGCGAGAAGGCCGGGATCGATGCGCCGATCATCCCCGGCATCCTGCCGATCATCTCCTGGGACGGGACCAAGCGCTTCGCCAGGCGCTGTGGCGCGCAGATCCCGGCCTGGCTCGACGACGCCTTCGCCCATGCGGTGCGCGACGGGCGCGAGGATCTTCTGGCCACCGTGGTCGCGACCGAACTCTGCGACGAGCTGCTGCGCGGCGGGGTTGAGGATCTGCATTTCTACACGCTGAACCAGCCGCATCTGACGCGCGACGTCTGCCATGCGCTGGGCATGGTGCCCGAGGTCTCCCTGCAGAACGTGGCGTGACACAACGTTTTGCTCCCCGGCCCCGGACTGGTCATTGTCCGGGGCCGGGTCTTTCGTCAGGCTGATGCGCGCCAGCGGAGACGCCTGCCATGCCGATGCCCTTCATCGCCGAACGCCCCGCCGATCTCGCCGACCGCGAGACGCTCCTGTCGATGTCGGGGCTCGACTTCATGCGCGGCGTCCTCGACGGCCGCCTCGCCGGGCCGCCGATCGCGCGGGTGCTGGGATTCACCCTGCAGCTGGTCGAACCGGGCCGCGTGGTGTTCCGGGGCAGGCCGGACTTCGCCCATGCCAATCCGACCGGCGGGGTCCATGGCGGCTGGTACGGTGCGCTTCTCGACAGCTGCATGGCCTGTGCGGTGATGACGACGGTGCCCAAGGGCCGCTTCTACACCACGCTGAACTATTCGGTGAACATCACCCGCGCGCTGCCGCTTGGCGTGGAGATCGAGGCTGAAGGGCTGGTCCAGCATTCCGGCCGCTCGACCGGCGTGGCGCGCGGCGAGATCCGCGGCCTCGGCGACGGCCGGCTCTACGCGACCGGCACCACGACCTGCCTGATCATGTCCGGCGGCTGAGCCGCAGCGAGGCGAGCGACCAGGCCCGGTGCGCGGCCACGGCAAGCTTGGCGGTCGGGTGGATGCTTTCGGACGGGTCGCGTCCGACCTTGCGCTGGGCGCGCAGGATGAAGGCCTTGCCCCAGCCTTGCGTGGTGCCGACCGAAGGCGCGGCGGCATCCGTGACGATCCCGCCCCGCCAGTCCGCGGGCAGCGGCAGCCCATGCCGCTCCACCCTTTCCAGCATCCACACGAGCGGGATATTGGCCAGCGGCCGCGCCGCGTTGAAGCCGCTGAGCTGGCCGCCGACATCGCCATGCGCGCCGCGGAACCAGACCTGCTCGATCCTGCTCTGCCAGTTGCCCTCGGTGGTCTGCCACAGGATCGGATCGAAGGCGGCGCGGTTCTCGTGCAGCGCCAGCGCATGGTAGCCGTGCTTGACCGACGGGCCGAGCGCGTGGTTGTGGAACTCGTGCTGCGGCTCGGTCCACATCCACAGGAATGGTAGCCGGACCCCGAGCGCCTTCACGGTGTCGAAGACGCCGATCATCTCGATCTCGACCCGCGGATGGCAGTAGCGATTGCGGAACGCCGCCTCGAACCGGCTCTCGCTTTCGCGCTGGTAGTAGCGGTAGGCGAAGCGCACGTTGCGCTCGGTCGCGTGTTCGGCCCGCAGCAGCCCGACCTGGTCGATGATCCCGGCGAGCGAGCGCACCGCATAGGCGCCGCGCGAATAGCCGAACAGGAACACGCGGTCGCCCGGCCGGTAGCGCGAGGCGAGCCAGCCATAGCAGCGCCGGATCTGCCGGTTGATGCCGCGCCCCATCGCCACTTCGGGCGTGTTGCGCCACATGTGCCACTGCACCCCGGCCTCGTAATAGAGCGAGGTCTGCGTCGACTGCTGCGCCTGCAGGAGCCTGTAGATGCGGCCGATATTGGTCTCGTGCCCGGGGATGAGCGTCGACAGCGTGCCGTCAAGCAGGATGACATGGTTGCAAGGGCCGCGCCCGCGCCGCGCGGGCTGCGTCTCGACACGCCGGCCGATGCGCAGAAGTTTCAGCAACCGTTCGGTTAGCCGCGCCACCCTTTGCTGCTCCTCAACTCTTGTCACCGTTTTCTCAAGGATAGACCCAAAGGCCGAGTCGCCAAAAGCCACGACGCACAAAAACCCCGTGAGGAATGTTTCGGTTTCCCTTTTGGCAACAGTGACTTCGCGCCGGCACCGGCGTCGCCGTCGATTCTGTGGGAAGAAAGTGCCATCCGCGTGCCGATCTCCGTGCCCTTGGCCGCAGGCCGCGCCGACGGGAGGCCCCCGCCCGCGCCGCTCGAGATCGGATCATCGCCCAGGAAGATTGACAAATCCCTGACCGCGCCCCGGCCGGTTCCGGCGGCAGGCGCACCAAGGAAAAGGCCGGCGCGAGCGCCGGCCCTGGTCGCGCGAGGCTTGTCCGGGGCTCAGAGCCCGAGCCGCATCACCGTGGCGATGATCATGTCGCCGAAGCCGTTGAAGCGAGTATTGGTCGCGGTCGAATAGGCGCCCATGCCGGAGAAGACGAGGTAGTCGCCTTCCTGCAGGTCCCCGGGCAGTTCGACCTCGCCCGGCAGCCGGTCGACGCTGTCGCAGGTCGGACCGAAGATCACCCGCGGCCGCGGCGCGCCCTCGCGGCGCTGGCCTTCGTGCGTCACAACTGCGATGCGGTCGATGATGCCGGCGATCGGCAGCTCGTCGAGGTTGCCATAGGTGCCGTCGTTGAGGAACACGTGCTCGCCGTCGCGCAGACCCTTGATGCGCGCCGCGAGGCTGAAGCTCTCCGCCACCAGGGCGCGGCCGGGCTCGCAGACCAGGGCCGGCGGCGCGCCCTCGAAGGCCTCGTCCGCGACGCGGGCGATCAGCGCGAAGATCGCGTCGATCTGCGGCTCCTCGCTCCACAGGCGATGCGAGGGGAAACCGCCGCCGACGTTCAGCCGCCGCGCCTTGACGCCGGCATTGGTGCAGATCTCGGCCGCGGCGCGCAGATAGGAATCCCAGGCCATCGGATCGGTGCACTGGGTGCCCGGATGGAAGGTCAGCGAGGGGATGAAGCCGGCCTCGGCGACCACCGCGAGAAGCTCGGTCGCAAGTTCGACGGTGGCGCCGAACTTGGCGCCGAAATTGTAGGCCGCGCCCGCCACCGGCAGCTTGAAGCGCACCGAGATCTCGGCGCCCTCGGCGGGCACGATCTCGATCAGCTTCTGCAGCTCCGAGCGGCTGTCGACCGAATAGGACTTCACGCCCATCTCGACGGCATAGGCGATCTCGTGGCGGCCGCGCACCGGGTTGTTGTAGTGCATGGCGGCGGTGGGGGCGAGGCGGCGGATCATCTCGATCTCGGCCGGCGAGGCGACGTCGAAGCCCTGGATGCCGGCCGCGACGAGATTCTGGATCACCATCTCCTCGGGGTTCGACTTGACGGCATAGGTGACGAAGCCCGGAAAGCCGTCGATGAAGCGCCGCGCATTGGCCTGCAGGACCGTGGGCGCGAAGAACATCACCGGGTTCTCCGGCTGCTCGATGCGCAGGAATTCGGACGGATTGGTCCAGATCGTCTTAGAGAGCCCCATCGGCGTGTTCCCTGCCAACAAGGCGCAGCCACCTCTTGCCCGGGACGTCCGGTTGGAAAGCGCTTACGCATTTGACCAAACCAGGCCAGGTGCGTATGAGCCGCCCTTCACCTGTCACGAAGTTCGGGGGATATGCTGCACATTTTTACCGATCAAAAGAGTAGATTTGTTTGATTGCCTCGTTAGAATGACGAAAGTTGCAGTCAATATGCCGGTGTGACCGAATGGATGATCTCGACCGCTCCCTCCTCGGATTCCTGGGGTCCGATGCCCGGGTTTCCGTCGCAACGCTGGCGCGGCGGCTGAAGGTCGCGCGCTCCACGATCCAGGCGCGGCTGGAGCGGCTGGAGACTTCGGGCGTGATCGCCGGCTATACCGTGAAGCTCGGCGAGGCGGCGCGGCAGAGCCGCATCCGCGCGACCGTGCTCCTGACGATCGAGCCGCGCGCCCAGGCCAATGTGCTGACCCGGCTGAAGGCCATCGCCGAGGTCGAGCGCGTGCACACGACCTCGGGCCGGGTCGATTTCCTTTTACAGGTGGCCGCGCCGTCGACCGCGGTGCTCGACGAGGTGCTCGACCAGATCGGCGCGATGACCGGCGTGAAGTCCTCCGAAAGCCTCATCCACCTGTCGACGAAATTCGACCGCGCGGTCTGAGCGCCGCGGCGGCCCGGCTTGCTTTTGCCGTGCGGGAGGCGCAGGTTCGGCACGAGGGACCGCCGCCGCAGGAGCGGCCGCGCCTGCAAGGCATTTTCCGGACGGAGGACCATTGATGGCCAAGGCGAAGAGGGGCACGCCCTGCTGGTACGAGCTTTCCACCGGCGATCCCGCCGGCGCGGCGGCGTTCTATGGCAGCGTCCTTGGCTGGACGGTCGAGGATGCCGGCATGGCGGGCTTCCAGTACCGGATCGCGAAGATGGGCGATGCGATGGTGGCGGGAATGATGGCGGCCGAGGCCGGAACCGGCCCGGCCTGGACCGTCTATGCCACGGTGACCGATTGCGACAAGGCGGCCAAGGCCATCGCCAAGGCCGGCGGCGCCGTGCTCCATCCGCCGACCGACATTCCCGGCGCGGCGCGGTTCGCGGTGGTGACCGACCCGCAGGGCGCCCGGTTCGGCATCCTCGCCTCGGAAAGCGGCGAGGCCAGCGCCGCCTTCGACCAGAAGAAGGCCGGCCACGGCAACTGGCACGAACTCATGACCACCGATCCCGTGGCGGCGATGGCGTTCTACGGCAAGCAGTTCGGCTGGAAGCCCGGCCAGAGCATGGATATGGGCGAAATGGGCAGCTACGACATCTTCCGCCACGGCAAGGCCGATATCGGCGGCATGATGCAACTCGCGCCGGAAATGCCCGGCGCGGGCCATCCGTTCTGGCTGCCGTATTTCGGCAGCGACGG
>JBFKMA010000081.1:0-8687 GCA_041630175.1 Albidovulum sp. | reverse complement strand
TCCGTGCCCGCGCGTCAGCGCTGCGGTCCCCGGAGCGTGTTCCCGATCAGGAGCGGATCATGTCCGACATCGTCTCGCGTGCCGAAGCCTTCGCCCGTGCTGCCCATGCGGGTCAGAACCGCAAGGGTGCCGCGCAGGAGCCCTATGTCGTGCATCTCGCGGAGGTCGCCGATTTCGTGCGCCGTCACGGCGGCGACGAGATCGCGGTCGCGGCGGCCTGGCTGCATGACACGATCGAGGATTGCGACGGGATCGAGCCTTCGCATCTCGTGGCCGAGTTCGGCGCCGAGGTGGCGGCCGTCGTCGGCGAGCTGACCGACGACAAGTCGCTTCCGAAGGCAGAGCGCAAGCGCCTGCAGATCGTCCATGCGCCGTCGAAATCGCCGCGCGCGGCGCTGGTGAAGCTCAGCGACAAGACGTCGAACGTGCTGTCCATCGGGCGCTCGCGGCCGGTCGGCTGGGATACCGAGCGCTGTCTGACCTACCTGGCCTGGGCCGAGGAGGTCGCCGCCGCGCTGCCCGGCGCCGTCGCGCAGGCGCGGGCGGAACTGGCGCGCGGGGTCCGGACGACGCGGCGGATACTCGCCGGCGGGCCGGCCGCCGAACCGGACGAAGACGCTCCGGAGGGCTGAGGGCCGCGGCGCTGTGCCCGGTGCGCTCCGTAACACGGATTTGTCCCGCGCCGGGCTTGACGGCGGATCGGCGATCGACGCTGATGGATGCAATGATGCGACGGGAACGGACCGACAGGAGCGGGCGGTGGACAGGTTTTTGATGACGAGGCGCGGATTCGGGTCGCTGGTGCTTGCCGGCACGCTTGCCGCCTGCGCGCCGCGCCAGCACGACATGGTCGACCTCATGGAGACCAATACGGACTTCATCGAGGGCTACGGCCCGCTGCCGGAGCGCGACTTCGTCCTTCCGGGCGTGCCGTCCGAATATCTCCAGGGCGTCAACCGGCGGATGCATGTCGCCTATTATGGCGACCAGGCACCCGGCGTGATCGAGATCGATCCGCACGCGAAGTTCCTCTACCTCGTCGGGGTGGACGGCTTGGCGATGCGTTATCCGATCGCGGTCGGGCGCGCCGGCCGGTCGCTGCGGCGCCCGACGGTGATCCGGCGCATGGAGGAATGGCCCGGCTGGCGGCCCACCGCGAACATGCTGCGCACCGAGCCCGAGGTCTACGGCCCCTTCGCGAAAGGCATTCCCGGCGGCTTCGCGAGCCCGCTCGGCGCCCGGGCGCTCTATCTCTATTCGGGGAGCCGCGACACCTATTACCGGATCCACGGCACCAACGACATGGGCTCGATCGGCAATTCCGGGTCGGCCGGCTGCATCCGGCTGTTCAACCATGACATCATCGACCTCTACGACCGCGTGACACACGGCACCCGTGTCGTGATCCGCACCTACGAGGATTCGGTGCGGATCGAGGGCGAGGACATCGCCAATCGCGGGGTCGAGCTGCCGCCGGTCATCGTCTCGCCCGAGACGATCTACGGCGCGGTCGAGATTCCCGCGGTCTAGGCCAGGATCACGTATTCCTTCCGCAGCGTCTCGAACACTTCCCAGGTGCCGGAGAAGCCGGGGCGCAGGACGAAGCTGTCGCCGGCGGCGAGGTGGTGCTCGGTTCCGTCATCGGCGGTGATCACCGAGCGGCCGGCGAGGACGTGGACATATTCCCATTCCTCGTAGGAGATGCGCCACTTGCCGGGCGTCGCCTCCCAGATGCCGCAATAAATCCCGTCGCGCTCCTCGACGTTCCAGGTGGTGAAACGCGGGTCGCCCGCGATCAGCTTGTCGGGCGCCGGGGCGTCGTATTCCGGCTCGGCGGCCGAGGGGGTGAGACGGAGGAAATCGGGCATCGAAGCGTCCTGTCGCAGAGTGCATCCTGCGGGATCTTCTGTTGGCTTTGCGCGCGACTGTCAAACGGCATCTGCGTGGCCGTAGCGGCCCATGCGCTCACTCGCTCCAGCGCACCGCCGTGAGGTCGTTGGCCTGGGTGGGCGAGTTCTCCCACAGACCCTCGATCCTGGCGTTCGCCACCCCGGTCTTGGCGAGCTGGAAGAGGAAGCCGTTGACGTGGTCCCTGGCGATCATCTCCTGCGCCTCCTTCAGGATCGCCGAGCGTTCGGCGGCGTCGGTGGTCAGCGTAAGCTTGTCCATCAGCGCCACGAAATCCGGCTTGCCGTACTGGAAGTAGTAGTCGGGGCGGGCGTAGATGTTGATGTCGGCGGGCTCGGTATGGCTGACGATCGTCAGGTCGAAATCCTTGCCCTTGAAGACCTGCTCGAGCCACTGCGCCCATTCGACATTGGTGATCTCGGTCTGGATGCCGACCGCGGCGAGCTGCGACGCGACGATCTCGCCGCCGCGCCGGGCATAGGTCGGGGGCGGCAGGGCGAGACGGAGCTTCAGGTCGGACACCCCGGCCTCGGCCAGCAGCGCCTTCGACTTCTCGGGGTCATGGGCCGAGAGCCCGGTCAGATCGACATAGTCGGGATTGTGCGGCGCGAAATGCGTGCCGATGGGCGTGCCGTAGCCGAACATCGCCCCGTCGATGATGTCCTGGCGGTTGATCGCATGGGCGATGGCGGCGCG
Organism: Albidovulum sp.; assembly: GCA_041630175.1. Lineage (GTDB taxonomy): Bacteria > Pseudomonadota > Alphaproteobacteria > Rhodobacterales > Rhodobacteraceae > Albidovulum. The sequence continues at coordinate 6,083 of JBFKMA010000081.1, read as the reverse complement.
GACCGTCACGTTGTCGAGAGGCGGTCGGGCGTTGTTCATGGCGAGGATCGTCTCGCCCTCGGTCGAGCCGACGATGACCTTGAAGCGCGGGTCGGCGGCGAGCTGCGGCAGGGTCTCGGGCGCGGGGAAGTTCGGGAAGGTGTCGACATCCTCGGCCATCATCGCGGCGAAGGCGGCCGTGGGGTCGGAGATGAAGCGGAAGGTGGCCTTCGACAGCGCCACCGGCTCGCCCCAGTAATCCGGGTTGCGCTCGATCTCGACGCGGTCGCCCTGGGTCCAGCCTGAGAACCGGAAGGGGCCGGTGCCGACCGGGTTGGTGGCGGCGGTCGCGATCGATTCGGGCGCGACGATCACCGCGTCGCCCCAGGCCATGTTGAAGGGGAAGTTGCCGTCCGGCGATGTCAGCGTGACCCGGACCGTCAGCGGGTCCGTGACCTCGACCGCCTCGATCCCGGCGAAGAGCGCCTTCTGGGCGTTGGCGCTGTCCTCGGCCCGGGCGCGGTCGAGCGAGAACTTCACGTCCTCGGCGTCCATCGCCGTGCCGTCGTGGAAGGTCACGCCGTCATGAAGGTGGAAGACATAGACCTTGCCGCCCTCCTCGATGTCCCAGCTCGCCGCGAGCGCCGGCCGCACCGAGCCGTCGGGGCCGAAGCGGGTGAGCCCCTCGAAGATGTTGGCATAGACGACCTCGTCGATGGCGGCGGCGGCGCCCGCGGTCGGGTCGAGCCCCGGCGGCTCCAGCGCCATGCCGAGCGTGATCGTGTCCTCGGCGGCCAGCGCCGTGCCGGTCATCAGCGCGAGGGCGGCGAAAGCGGCGGTCAGGCGGTCGGGCATCGGGCGGTCTCCCCTTTTTCGTCCCGCGTCGCGCGGAGGCATGAGATGCCGGTATCTTTGGCCGGTTTCGCGCGCCGATCAAGCGCGGCCGGACCCGGACAGAGACACTGGAAACCATGCTGCGGCGCGGCTATGATCCTTCTGCAGCCGCGAGCGGAGGGGGCGGAATGAGTGCGACGGGTGAGGCGAAGCGACCGGTTCCGCCGGATATCCGCGCGGCGAAGGGCGGTGCGCCGCTCGTCGTGCTGACGGCCTATACGACGCCGGTCGCGCGGCTCGTGGATCCGCATTGCGACATGGTGCTGGTGGGCGACAGCGTCGGCATGGTGCTGCATGGCCTGCCCTCGACGCTCGGCGTGACCATGGAGATGATGATCCTGCACGGCAAGGCGGTGGCGCGCGGGCTCAACCGCGCGATGATGGTCATCGACATGCCCTTCGGCTCCTACGAGGAGGGGCCGGAGCAGGCGTTCCGCAACGCCTCGCGCCTGATGGCGGAGACCGAGGCGGCGGCGGTGAAGCTCGAAGGCGGCGTGCACATGGCCGAGACCATCGCCTTCCTGACCGCGCGGGGCGTGCCGGTCATGGGCCATGTCGGGCTGACGCCGCAGGCGGTGAACACGCTCGGCGGCTACCGGGTCCAGGGGCGCGGCGAGGATGCCGAGCGGATCCGCCGCGATGCCGCCGCGGTGGTCGCGGCCGGGGCGTTCTCGGTGGTGCTCGAAAAGGTTCCCGACGCGCTGGCGCGCGAGATCACCGAAGCCGTCGCGGTGCCGACGATCGGCATCGGCGCCTCGGCCGATTGCGACGGGCAGGTGCTGGTCGTCGACGACATGCTCGGCCTCTTCACCGCGTTCCGGCCGAAATTCGTGAAACGCTACGCGGAGCTCGGGCAAGAGGCCGACCGCGCCATCGCCGCCTATGCCGAGGATGTCCGCGCGCGGCGCTTCCCCGGCCCGGAGCATGTCTTTGCGGAAGGAACCCCGAAATCATGAGAACGCTGCGCCGGGTTTCCGAATTGCGCGCCGCCGTCGCCGGATGGCGGGCTGCGGGCCAGTCCGTCGGCGTCGTGCCGACGATGGGGGCGCTGCATGAGGGCCATATGAGCCTCGTGCGCGCCGCGAAGGCCGGGTCCGACCGGGTGATCGCCACGATCTTCGTCAACCCCGCCCAGTTCAACAATCCCGAGGATCTGGAGAAATATCCCCGCACCGAGGCGGCCGACGCCGCGCTCTTGGCGCAGGCGGGGGTCGATCTTCTGTTCGCGCCGCCCCCCGGCGAGGTCTATCCCGAAGGCTTCGCGACCAGCGTCGGCGTCTCGGGCCTGACCGACAGGTATTGCGGCGAGACCCGGCCGGGGCATTTCGACGGCGTGGCGACGGTCGTGACCAAGCTCTTCCTGATGACCGGCGCCGACCGCGCCTATTTCGGCGAGAAGGACTGGCAGCAGTTGCAGGTGGTGCGCCGGCTCGCCGCCGATCTCAACATCCCGGTGGAGGTCGCCGGCTGCCCCACCGTCCGCGAAGCCGACGGGCTGGCGCTGTCGTCGCGCAACGTGCGGCTTTCGCCCGAGGACCGGACGAAGGCGCCGGCGCTCTACGCGGCGATGCGCCGGGCGGCGGCGGCGATGGCCGGGGGGCAAGCCGTGGCCGCGGCGCTCGACGCGGCGCGCGGCGAGGTGCTCGCGGCGGGATACGCCTCGATCGACTATCTCGATCTTTGCGATGCCGGGACGCTGGTGCCCGTCGACCGGCTCGACCGGCCGGCGCGGCTGCTCGCGGCGGCCTGGCTCGGCGGGGTGCGGCTCATCGACAATATCGCCGTCGCGCGCTGACGGGCGTTTCCGGGGCTGGCGCCCCGGACCCGCGTGGGGGTGAGAAGGAATCAGAAACCGTCCAGTGGACGGTTTCCCGACGAACGTACGCCCGTCTCGGGCGGGCCGGGACAGCCCCCACACCCCCGGGATATTTGGACCAAGTGGAAGTCAGGGCGCGAGGAGTTCGGCGAGCACCAAGGCCATGACTTTCGCGCTGTCGGCCATGTCGGCGATCCCCACCCATTCGTCGGGCTGATGCGCGAGGTCGAGCACCCCCGGCCCGTAGGCGATGCAGTTCTTCAGCCGTCCGATCCGGTCGATATGCTTCTGGTCGTAGGTGCCGGGCGAGACGACGTAGCCGGCTTGGCGGCCCAGCACCTTCTCGATCGCCGCGGCGGTCGTTCGCACGATCGGCGCGTCCTTCTCGGTCATCACCGGGCGCACCTCGAAGAGGTCCCGGACCTCATAGTCGAAGGAGGGGCGCGCCGCCTTCACCCGTTCGAGCAGCGCGGTGACCTCGCGTTTGACCTCGGCGAGGTCCTCCTCGATCAGGTAGCGCCGGTCGATGGTGATCCGGCAGCGGTCGGGGACGCAGGCCGCCGGCAGGCCGGTATAGCCCTCCTCCTGCTCCTTCTCGCCGCCATGGATCGCGTTGATGTTGAGCGTGGACTGCCGCGCGCCGTCCGGGATCACCGGCATCGCGGTGCGCCTGGTGGCCAGAAGCGGGAAGAGCGCCCGTTCCATCTCGGCCAGCACCGCGCCCATATGGCGCACCGCGCAATCGCCGAGGAACGGCATCGAGCCGTGAGCGATGCGGCCCATCGTCTCGATCTCGGCCCACCAGACGCCGCGGTGGCCGAGGCAGATGCGGTCCTTGTGCAGCGGCTCGGGGATGATCACGTGCTGGACGCGCTCGGGCGCGAACCAGCCATGCTCGGCGAGATAGGCGACGCCGCCGAAGCCGCCGGATTCCTCGTCGGCCGTGGCGCTGATCTCGATCGCGCCGCGATGGTCCGGGCAGGCGGCGATGAACGCCTCGGCGGCGATGATCGAGGCCGCGAGCCCGCCCTTCATGTCGCAGGCGCCGCGGCCGTAGATGCGGTCGCCGTCGATTTCCGCGCCGAACGGGTCGCGGGTCCAGCCGTGGCCGACCGCGACCACGTCGTGATGCGAGTTGAAATGCACGCAGTCGCCGGCGCCGGCGCCCTCGTGGCGGGCGACGAGGTTCCAGCGCGGATGGGCCGCGCTGTCGCCGAGCGCGCCTTCGGCGCGGATCATCTCGACCGTGAACCCGCCACGCCCCAGCCGGTCGGCGAGGTAGTCGCAGATCTCGCGGTAGTTCAGGCCGGGCGGATTGAGCGTCGGGATGCGGATCAGATCCTGGGTCAGCCGGATCAGGTCGTCGCGCCGCGCGGCGATCTCGGCGTGGAGGCGCTGTTCGAGGGGGGTGGTCATGGCGCAAGGTTAGTCGCGCGTGCCCTCCGGCCGCAACGGCAAAAGGGATCCGCCGATTGCCAGATGCCGGCGGCCATGCTTTCTTGCGAAAAGAATTCCGACGCAGGGGGATGGAAAAGCGCACTCGCGTCCCCAACATTGTAAATGGACTTAACATCGGGGAGAGCCATGTCCGACTTCGACGCCCAGATCCGCGACAGCCAGAAGCAGGTCGCCGAGGCCCAGGCCAGGATTTCCGAACTGACGGGCCGGATCGAAACGGCGCGCGCAAAGCTCAAGGCCGGCGACGACGTGTCGATCGACATCGAGAACGCGACGCTCGACGACGTCCACAAGCATGCCGAGGTGATGAACGCCAACATCGCCGAGTTGATCATGGGGCTCGACGACGTAACCGCCGGGTTTTCCAGGGATTTCGACGAGATGCGCTCGAAGACCGGCTGGGAGAGCTTCGTCGGTATCTTCGCCGCCGGCAAGTCCGAGGCGATGCGGCAGGAGCGGCTGCGCGCCGCCTCGATCGACGACAAGCTGCAGGACCTGATCGGCAAGTCCGACGTGATCGTGAAGCTTCTCGAAGGCCAGCTCGCGGTCCTCAACCAGCACAAGGACCGGGTCGAGGCGAACCTGACCGAGACCCTGTCGGAGCGCGAGGTGACGGTGGGCGAGCTCGAGGCCTTGCGGGCCGAGATCCAGGCGCTCGATCCCGAGATCATCACGCTCGAGAACGCGATCAGCGTCGAGCAGGATGCCGCGAAGCGCACCAAGCTCGAAAGCCAGCTTGCCGATCTCAACACCCGCTACAACGCGATGGTGCAGGACGAGCAGGTGAAGCTCGCCAAGTCGCAGACGCTGGAGCGCTATATCGAGAAGGGCAAGACCTGGGTGGACAGCTTGCAGAACCAGGCGGCGACGCAGATGGTGCTGATCAACAAGCTGCAGACCGACACCAAGCAGCGGGTGGTGCTCTATGACGCGCTGACCAAGAGCTTGAAGACCGCCCAGCAGCAGGACGTGGCGCACCGGATCAACGAGATCGGGGTGAAGACCGACCAGGAGGCGCAGGCGGCGATGGCCGGGATCGGCGCGGCGACCAACACGCGGATGGCCGAGATGCTGGAGGCCCACGAGGACCAGATGGTGTTTGCCCGCAAGGTGCTGGAGCAGAAGGCCAAGGCCGACGAGCGCTTCGCGCGGCGCTTCGCGAAGATCGTCGAGAAGCACGACAAGAACCTCTACGGTGGCTAAGTGCCCGAGATTGACCTGACCACGGATCACAAGCCGCTCGACGACGACCTCGCCGCGCGGCGCTATTTCGCGAAGTTCGAGCGGATCACCCGGCTGATGGCCGGCGTGGCCGAGGAGATGGAGAAGGACCGCGCCTTCTCGGCGATGGACGGCGATGTGGTCGAGGGCTATGTGCGCGCGATCGCGGCGACGTTCCGGGCCCTGAGCCTCAAGTACCTCGTCTCGGGCCGGATCGAGGGGATCGGCCAGAAGCACCTGATCATCGACCTCCATGAAAGCGGCTTTCCGATCTTCCAGGAGATCGTGACGATGGCCAACGACGCGGCGCAGGCGGCGAAGCATCTCGAAGGCTTGCCGGGGGCGGAGCGGCTCAAGGATGAGATGGTGCGCCGGATCGTCGGCGAGCGCGTGGTGCCGACGCGGCTGCAATACGCGCTGTCGCAGCGGCTTTACTTCGAGGCGCTGATGCGCGGCGGGCTGTACTTTGCGCAGATGCATCCGCAGGCGCAGTGGATCGCCGATGTCTCGGGCGGCCGGCGCGGCTATCTGGTGCATTGGGGCGTGTATGACAGCCAGCTCAACGTGCCCGTCGTCTATCTGATGGAGGTGGTGGATTCGGGGCGCAAGGCCCTGCCGCTCGACGAGAACCGCTGGCCTGAGGTGCAGGCGCATCTGATGGCGCAGTCGGTGGGCGGGCTGAAGCTTCTGACCATCGCCAAGGGGTTCGACACGG
>JBFKMA010000080.1:0-8710 GCA_041630175.1 Albidovulum sp. | reverse complement strand
CTTGTTCTTGGTCGAGGACGGCGCGTCTATGATCGTCGCATCCACCAGCGTCCCCGAGCGCAGCGAGATGCCCTTGTCCGCAAGGTGGACGTTCACCGCGGCGAAGATCGCCTCGGTCAGCCCGTGCCGCTCCAGAAGATGGCGGAAGTTGAGGATCGTGGTCTCGTCGGGAATGCGGTCGTCGCCGAGTTCGATCCCGGCGAAGCGGCGCATCGCCTCGCTGTCATACAGCGTCTCTTCGGCCATCGGGTCGCTCAGGGCATACCAGTTCTGCAGGAAGTAGACCCGCAGCATCGTCTCCAGCGCCATCGGCGGGCGCCCGCCCTTCGGCCCAGCCTTGGGATAGTGCGGCGCGATCAGCGCCAGCAGGCGCGTCCAGGGCACCACTCCATCCATCTCCGCCAGAAACTGCTCCCGCCGCGTCACCTTCTTCTTCATCGCATCGCGCAGGCTGGGAAAGGCTGGCTGTTTCGGCATCGGCAAAGCTCCTCGTCGCGTCGCCGAGATCTATCAGATCAAGCCAGATACGGCAGGTTTTTCAGACGTTCCTTATGTAACGGCAACATTTTAGGTGCGCAGTAACCTCCAGATATTCGGATCAATGCGAACCTGAATGTTACACATTCATTGGTATGTCATTGCCACATTTACGTCAAGTTTTCGTGAGCGGCCGGGTTGGCAGCCGTGATGGCCCGCCTGCCCGCAATCGTCCTGGTCAATTGGCCAGCGCCGCGCGCCCGCTCGTTTCGACCCGGATATCCGCCCAGACCGGCAGGTGATCCGAGGCGATATGCGCCGGGGCGACGCGATGCACGCCCGCGTCGCGCAGATGCAGCCCGGGGCCGAGCGCGACCCGGTCGAGTGCGGCCATGGGCGCCGCCGCGGGAAAGCTCAGCCCCGGCGTGTGCAGCCGGAAATCGGCGCCGAGCGCCTCGGCCCCGCCCTGCATGGACCAGTCGTTGAAATCGCCGATGATCGCGGTCGGCAGTGCCGCGCGGCGGCTCAGCGCGGCGCGGATCGCGGCAAGCTGCATCGTGCGGAAGCGCCGGATCAGGCCGAGATGTACGCCGACCACCCTGATCACGCCCGGCGAGGCCTCGATCTCGGTCAGGATCGCGCCGCGCGGCTCCAGCCCCGGCAGCGCGATGCGCCGGATCGCGCCGACCTTGAGCCCGCGGCGCACGAGGATGGTCTGTCCGTGCCAGCCGAGGCTCGGCCCCTCAAGAGCGAAATCCGGCACGATGAAGTCGGTCTCGCGCTCCACCAGGGCCCGCGACAGCGCCGCCGGGCGCGGGGCGAGCCGCCGATCGACCTCCTGGAGCGCCACGATGTCGGCCTGAAGCGCGTTCACGATCTTCACGATGCGCGCCGGAGCCCGTCTCCGGTCGAGGCCGAGGCACTTGTGCACGTTGTAGGAGGCGAGGCGCAGATTCATCCTTTGAAGTTAAGCGGCTGTGGGGCAGGGTTGAAGCACGGATCACACGAGCCTAGCTAGATTCCATGTGGTTTCGACGCATTCGCACCCAGCCCCTCGTGGTCCAGGCGATCTGGACGGTGCTCGTCGTGGAGTTCGTCGTCGCGCTGGTCGAGGCTCGATGGTGGCTCGCCTTCGTCTCGCTCGCCACATTCGCCCTGTCGATCCTGCCGGTTCTGTTCCAGAGCCGGTTCGGCATCCGCCTGCCGATGCGCTTCTTCGCCTGGATCGTGATCTTCGTCTTCGCCACGATCTTTCTCGGCGAGGCTTACGACTTCTACAACTGGCTCTGGTGGTGGGACGTCGTGCTGCATGGCAGCTCGGCAGTGGCCTTCGGGCTCGTCGGTTTCCTCTTCGTCTTCATGCTGTTCGAGGGCGACCGCTACGCGGCCCCCGCCTGGGCGGTGGCCTTCGTCGGCTTCTGCTTCGCGCTGTCGATCGGGGCGCTTTGGGAGATCTTCGAGTTCGCGATGGACCAGATCTTCGGCATGAACATGCAGAAATCGGGCCTTGCCGACACGATGAGCGACCTCATCGTCGACGCGATCGGGGCGGCGATCGGGGCGTTTGCGGGCTTTCTGCATCTCAAGGGGCTTGAATTTGGCGGGCTCACGGGAGTGCTGCAGGAATTCATCCACGCCAACCGGCGGCTCTTCCGCAAGTTCCGGCGCTGATCAGGTGCCGCAGAAGGTGCGGCGGACCACTTCCTCGGGCAGGGGGGCGGCCTGGTAGCCGATTGCCTCGGGCTGGTCGTCGAAGGGCTTGGCTAGAACCGCGTTCAGCCGGTGGAGCGGCGCGAGGTCGCCGGCGACCGCGGCGCGGATCGCCTCCTCGACGCGGTGGTTGCGGGGGATGTAGGCGGGGTTGGCGGCGCGCATCGTGGCCTTGGGGTCGGCCTCGTGCAGAAGCCGCGCCTTCCAGACCTTGGCCCAGCTTTCGAACGCCTCGGGGGCGGTGAACTCCGCCGCCGCGGTGCCGTCGACGAGGCCCCGGAAGGTGCGGGTGAAATCGGCCTCGCCCTCGGCCATGTTCGTCAGGAGCGTCTCGATCAGCGCCGCGTCGCCGGCGTCCTCGGTCACGATCCCGATCTTGGCGCGGAAGCGCCGCAGCCATTCGGCCTCGTAGATTTCGGGGAAGCGGTTGATCGAGGTGGTCGCCGCCTCCACGGCGGGATCGAGCTCGCCCATCAGCGGCAGCAGGCACGAGGCGAACTGCGCGAGGTTCCACAGCGCGATCTGCGGCTGGTTGCCATAGGCGTAGCGGCCGAACTGGTCGATCGAGGAGAACACCTTGGCCGGATGGTAGGCATCCATGAAGGCGCAAGGCCCGTAGTCGATGGTTTCGCCCGAGATCGCCATGTTGTCGGTGTTCATCACGCCGTGGATGAAGCCGAAGCTCATCCAGGCGGCGATGAGCCGTGCCTGCGCGGCAACCACCGCGTCGAGAAGCGCGAGCGGGCCGTCCGCACCGGGATAATGGCGCGCGATGACGTGGCCGGCGAGAAGCCCGAGCGCCTCGGTATCCTCGCGCGCGGCGAAATACTGGAAGGTGCCGACGCGGATGTGGCTGGCCGCGACGCGCACGAGGACGGCGCCGGGCAGGGCGGTCTCGCGCCAAACCGGCTCTCCGGTGGTGACGGCAGCGAGCGCCCGCGTCGTCGGCACGCCGAGCGCGGCCATCGCCTCGGAGACGATGTATTCGCGGATCACCGGTCCGATCCAGGCGCGCCCGTCGCCGCGCCGCGAGAACGGGGTGGGGCCCGAGCCCTTGAGCTGGATGTCGAAGCGGCGGTTGTCCGGCGCCACGATCTCGCCCAGAAGCAGCGCCCGGCCGTCGCCGAGCTGCGGCACCCAGCCGCCGAACTGGTGGCCGGCATAGGCCTGCGCGATGGGTTCGGCGCCCTTGGGCGTGGCATTGCCGGCAAAGACCGCGACCGCCTCGGGCGTCGCGAGCCCGGCCGGGTCGAGGCCGAGTTCGTGCGCCAGCCTTTCGTTGACGGCGATCAGGCCCGGCTGCGACACCGGAACCGCCTCCTGCCGGACGAAGAAGCGGTCGGGCAGGCGGGCATAGGAATTGTCGAAGGGCAGGGTCAGGTTCATCGGCGTTCCTCCCCCTCTAGATAGGCCGGAATGCTGCCTGGGCAAACCATGCCGGAGCTTTTCCCGGACCTCACAGCCTTCCGATCCGCTGGGTCAGGAGCGCGAAGAAGCCGTCCGCATCGACGTCGCCCATGAACATCGCATTGGCCGCGCGCCCCGAGACGCGCCACCAGTCAGCCACCGTCATGCCGGTTGTGAAGCGGCCCTCGGTCTCGATCTCCACATTGATGTGGCGGCCCGAGAAGAGCTCCGGCTTCAGGAGATAGGCGATCGTGCAGGGATCGTGCAGCGGCGCGCCCTCCGAGCCGTATTTCGCCATGTCGAAGCGTTCGAAGAAATCGGTCCAGCTCGCCACCGCATGGCCCACCCTGGTGCCGAGATCCCGAAACGCCTCGACCCGCGCGCGCGTGGTCAGCGCCTTGTGGGTGACGTCGAGCGGCATCACCACTAGTGGCACGGCGGACTTGAAGACGATGTCGGCGGCTTCGGGATCGACATAGATGTTGAACTCGGCCGCTGGCGTGACGTTGCCCACTTCGAAATAGGCGCCGCCCATCAGCACGATCTCGGCGATGCGCGGAACGATGTCGGGCGCCTGCCGGAGCGCGGTCGCGATATTGGTGAGCGGCCCGATCGGGCAGAGCGTCACCGCGCCCGGCGCCTCCTTGCGCAGGGTCTCGATCAGGAAGTCGACGGCATGGCCCTCGGCGAGCGGCATCTGAGGGTCGGGCAGCGCGATGCCGTCGAGCCCGGACTTGCCGTGGACATGCTCGGCCGTCACCAGCGGCCGCACCAAGGGCGCCTCGCAGCCGGAGAAGACCCGGACATTCGGACGCCCGGCCAGTTCGCAGACGATGCGGGCGTTCTTAGCGGTCAGTTCGAGCGGCACGTTGCCGGCTACGGCGGTGATTCCGAGCACCTCGATCTCGGGCGAGGCGAGCGCGAGCAGGATCGCCACGGCATCGTCCTGGCCGGGATCGGTGTCGATGATGATCTTGCGCGCGGCCATCGTGTGTCCTCCGGTTTCAATGCGCGACACTGGCCCGGCCTCCGGCGTTTGTCCAGAAGGCCGGACGGGCCCGCACTGCCTGATCCACAACTCAAAGGCGCCAAACCTTCGCCATATTTCGTTGCGAGCATGGAAACGATCCTGGGGAAGGGCATCATAGTGACCGCGGAATCCCATGAAATTCTTGTGCATGCCGGCGCACATTGCTGCGAGGCCGAGGATTTCCAACGGTTTCTCGGACTCAACCGGGAGGCGATTTCTGCGGCGGGATGCGCGCTTGCCTATCCCGGCCGCGGCGGCGCGCCCGGAGGGACCTTCGACTGTGCCTTTCCCGAACCGAAGCACCTGGGGCTCGGGCCGCACGCCTTTGCGCCGCAGGTCGCCGCGACGATTCCGGCGCCGGGGCCGGGGTGCCGCGCGCTGATCCTGTCCGAACACGATCTGGCCGGGCGGATGGCCAATCTCCTCAGCGGCCGCTTCTATCCGGCCGCGCGCAGCCGCGCCGAGGTGCTGCGCGCCGCCCTCGGCCGGCCCGTCGACCGACTCGTCGTCGCGGTGGTGCCCTATGACGCGCTGTTTCTCGGCGCCTGGCGGCGCTTCGCGCTCGACCGGCTGATGGAGCCCTTCGCCGAATACGCGCCAGCGATGGCGGGATTTTCCGGCGGCTGGGTCGAGACGGTTGCGGCTTTGCGCGACGGGCTCGAGGCGCGCCAGATCACGGTACTGGCGGTGCGGTCGCACCCGCTTGACCTGCTCGCGCATCTCGCGCCGGAACTGCACCTCGCCGATCCGATCGTGCCGCCCGGCGCGCCGGCGATCAGCGACAGCGCGGTGGCGATGATCCAGCGCCATTACCGGCAGGGCGCCCGCTTCGCGCCCGGTCAGCGTGACCGCATCCTTGCGTTCCATGCCGGCCAGCCTCAGGCCGGGGCCGAACAGGGATTTGCCGCGTCGCAGTTGGCCGACCTGCACGGCCGCTACGCCGCCGATCTCGATGCGCTGGGGCGCATGCCGGGCGTGACGCTCCTTGGCGGGGCGACGCCGGCGATGGCGGCGGAATAGAAACCGAATAGGCAACGATAACAGGCGAAACGAACGAGCAGAAAATGAATGACCCCGGCGCCTGGCGCCGGGGTCTTTTTCGTGAGTGGTGGTCGTGAAGATCAGCCGTCGTAGTTCACTTCTTCCATCAGCTTCAGAGCCTCGGGCCGCGACTTCGCGACATCCATGAGGTTCAGGCTGTCGGGCGCGAATTCGCCCCAGCTCGCCACGAGCTCGGATTTCTCGACGCCGGGCTTCACCGGGAATTCGTGGTTGGTCCCGGCATAGATCTTCTGCGCTTCCTCGGAGGCGAGGAATTCCATCAGCTTCAGCGCGGCGTCCTTGTTCGGCGCGGCCTTGGTCATCGCCATGCCCGAGACGTTCATATGCGTGCCGCCGTTCTCGAAGACCGGATAGACGATGCGCACGGAGTTCGCCCATTCGGTCTGCTCCGGATCGGCCAGCATCGCGCCCATGTAGTAGGTGTTGCCGAGCGAGATGTCGCATTCGCCGGCCCAGATCGACTTGACCTGCGCGCGGTCGTTGCCTTCGGGCTTGTGGGCGAGGTTGGCGCGGAGGCCCGCGGCCCATTCCTTCGCGGCTTCGGCGCCGTGATGCTCGATCATCGCCGCCATCAGCGCGAGGTTGTAGTCATGGGTGCCCGGGCGAGTGCAGATGCGGCCCTGCCATTTCGGATCGGCGAGGTCCTCGTAGGTCGTCACTTCGCCGTCGGCAACGCGCTCCTTCGAGGCATAGACGATGCGGGCGCGGGTGGTGAGGCCGAACCATTGGTTGCCGGGGTCGCGGAACTCGGCCGGGATGTTGGCGGCCAGCACTTCGGATTCGACCGGCTGGGTCACGCCCGCCTCGACCACCTGGCTCAGCTTGGCGATGTCGACGGTCATCACCAGGTCGGCGGGGCTGCGGTCGCCCTCGCTGACCAGACGCTCGACCATGCCCTTCTCGACGAAGGCGACATTGACGGCGATCCCGGTTTCCTCGGTGAACCTGTCAAAGAGCGGCTGCACGAGCTCGGGCTGGCGCAGCGAATAGACGTTGACTTCCTCGGCCAGCGCAGGGGCGGCGAGGGCGATGAGGGACAGGGCGAAAAGCGGTGTCCGCGCGGGCATTGTCGACTCCTTTAGTCAGAAATTACGCCGCCCTTATCCGCGAGTCGGGGCCTGGCGTCAATACCCGATAAAACTAGTCGTCTATTTGCCGCGCCATCCGTTGCCGGTCGCGGAATCCGCACCGGCCTTCGCCATCGCGGGCGCCGCCTTAGCCGCCTTCTCGGCCCCCTTCGCGGCGTCCCAGAGCGCGTCCATCTCTGCGAGGTCGGAATCCTCGGGCCGCTTGCCGCGCGCCGCCAAAGCCGCCTCGATCGAGGCGAAGCGACGGGTGAACTTGGCATTGGCTGCCCGGAGCGCCGCTTCGGGGTCGATCTTCAGGTGCCGGGCGAGGTTGGCGATGACGAAGAGAAGATCGCCGAATTCCTCGAAGACCTCGTCCTCGGTCATCGTGTCCCGCGCCTCGTTCAACTCGTGCGCCTCCTCGGTTATCTTGTCGACGACCTCCGCGGTCGAGGGCCAGTCGAAGCCGACCCGGGCCGCGCGGTTCTGCAGCTTCACCGCCCGCGTCAGCGCCGGCAGGCCCGCGGCCACCCCGTCGAGCGTGCCGCGCGCCGCCTTCCCGGCGCGCTCGGCGGCCTTCATCCGCTCCCAGTCGCGGGTCTGATCCTCGGCGCTCTTGTCGCGGCTCTCGTCGCCGAAGACATGCGGGTGGCGCGCGACCATCTTGTCCGCGATCGCCCGCACGATGCTTGAAAAGCTGAAATGCCCGGCCTCCGCGCCCATCTGGGCGTGATAGACGGTCTGCAGGAGAAGATCGCCAAGCTCACCCTCGAGCTCCTTCCATGCGGCGCGCTCGATCGCGTCGGCGACCTCGTAGGCCTCCTCGATCGTGTAGGGCGCGATGGTGGCGAAATCCTGCTCGATGTCCCAGGGGCAGCCGGTCTCGGGGTCGCGCAGCCGCGCCATGATTTCCAGAAGCCGGGGCAGGCCGCCCTCGGGGTCGTGGACAAGCCGGTCGGAGGCGGCGCGGTCTTGGGTCATTGCGGAAGTCCGGTAATTGGGGTCATCTGGCCAGTATTCGCAACCCGGCCCGAGAGTCCACATGCCCGTCCTGAACCGCATCGCCGATTTCGCCCCCGAGATGGCCGGATGGCGGCGCCACCTGCATGCCCATCCCGAACTGCGTTTCGACTGCCACCGGACGGCCGGCTTCGTCGCCGAGCGGCTGCGAGAATTCGGCGTGGACGAGATCCACGAGGGCATCGCGACATCGGGGATCGTGGCGATCATCGAGGGGCAGGGCGAGGCGCCGGTGATCGGGCTCAGGGCGGACATGGACGCGCTGCCGATCGCCGAGGAGACCGGGGCGGCGCATGCCTCGACGGTGCCGGGCGTCATGCATGCCTGCGGCCATGACGGGCATACCACTATGCTGCTCGGGGCCGCGAAGTACCTGGCCGAGACCCGGCGCTTCCGGGGCCGGGTGGCGCTGATCTTCCAGCCCGCGGAGGAGGACGGTGGCGGCGGCGAGGTGATGGTGCGCGAGGGCATCCTCGAGCGGTTCGGGATCGGCGAGGTCTATGCGCTCCACAACGTGCCGAACCAGCCCGTCGGCGCCTTCATCACCACGCCCGGCCCGATCATGGCCGCGGTCGACACCGCGCGGGTGAAGATCACCGGCAAGGGCGGCCACGGCGCCTATCCGCACGAATGCATCGACCCGATCCCCGCGGTCATCGGCATGGTCGGCGCGCTCCAGACCATCGCCAGCCGCAACGTCAACCCGCTCGACGAGGTGGTGGTCTCGGTGACCGAGATCCGTGCCGGCACCGCGTCGAACATCATCCCCGAAACCGCCTGGTTCGGCGCGACGATCCGCAGCTTCCGCGAGGATGTGCGCCGCCAGGTCAAGCGCCGGTTCGAGGAGATCGAGGCGGGGCAGGCGGCCGCCTTCGGCGTGGCGGCGGAGACCGATTACGAGCTCGGCTTTCCGGCGACGGTCAACGATCCGGGCCGG
>JBFKMA010000079.1:0-8722 GCA_041630175.1 Albidovulum sp. | reverse complement strand
GCGCGCGCGGTGATCCGGTCGCCGGGGCGCGCAGGCCGCATGTAGTCGATCCTGAGGTCGATCGTCGCGGTTCCCGCGGGCGTGATCGGAAGGCTCATCACCGCCGCGCCCCCGCAGGTGTCCATCAGCGCCGAGACCGCGCCGCCGTGAATCACCCCGGTCTGCGGATCGCCGACGAAGCGTTCGTCATAGGGCATCGAGATCACCGCGACACCGTCCCCGAACGCGTCGAGCGCCATGCCAAGCGCGCGCGAATGCGGAATGGACTCGATAAACTGCTGTGCGGCCTTGTGTTTTCTGTCATCCATCGCTCCGGCTCCGCTGCCCCCAGGGCCATTTTTATTGGCCCTTGCCAATCCCGCCGCAAGTGCTATCTTCCGCGATTGAGAATAATTCGCAATTGCAGGACGCCATGCACAGCCCCGAACTGAACACGACAGCCTTGCCCGAAATCGGCCTGACCCGCCTTGGTCAGTTCCGCCCGCGCCGCATGCTTCTGGTCATGGCGCTCGTCGCGCTGGCGCTGGCACCGGGCGAGCTGGGCGAGATGACCCGCGGGCTGATGCAGGACGCCTTCGTCCAGGTCTCGGCCTTCGTCGCCGCGACGCTTCTGCTGTTTTACGGGGTGGAGAAAATCTTCCGCTTCGAGATGGGCACCGCGATGGGCCAGGCGCGGCGCATGCAGGTGCCGATCGCGGCACTTCTGGGCGCGACGCCGGGCTGCGGCGGCGCGGTCGTGGTGGTGGCGGCCTATGCCTCGGGCAAGGTCAGCTTCGGCGCGGTGGTGGCGACGCTGACTGCGACGATGGGCGACGCGGCCTTCCTGCTGATCGCGACCCGGCCCGACGCGGCGATCGTGCTCTTGCCGATCCAGTTCACCGCCGGCATCCTCACGGGCTGGCTGATCGACCGCTACGTCGCGGTCGACTACCGCCCCAAGGGCGGCGCTTGCGAGATCGCGCCGCGGATCGGCAAGACCCGGCTGCGCGATGTCGCCTATCTCGTTGCGGCCACGCCCGGCCTGATCGTCGGCGGCGCGCAGATCGGCAGCGTCTCGCTCGACCATGTGCTCGGGATGCCGGTCGCCTGGTTCGCGCTGGCCGGCGTCTTCACCGGGCTCGCGATCTGGGCCATCTCGCCGCTCGCGGCGATGACCAACCCGGCGGACGGGCCGGTGACTCGGATGGCCGAGGAGACCTCGTTCATCTCGGTCTGGGTGATCATCGCCTATCTCGCCTACGACTACCTCGCCGCCTATGCCGGGCTCGATCTCAAGGCGCTGTTCATGAGCATCGCGCCGATCCTGCCCTTGGTCGGCGCGGCGGTGGGTTTCATCCCCGGCTGCGGGCCGCAGGTGCTGGTCGCCACGCTCTATGTCAACGGCGCGATTCCGTTCTCGGCACTTCTGGCCAACGCGATCTCCAACGACGGCGACGCGCTGTTCCCGGCGATTGCGCTGGCGCCCAAGGCGGCGATCATGGCGACGGTGTTCTCGACGATCCCGGCGCTGATCGTGGCCTATGGGCTTTACTTCTTCGCCCCCGGTTTCCTGAACTGAAACCACCGCATCCGAGTTGAAGGGCGCCTCCTGTGCGAGTACGTTTCGCGCAGGAGGACTGCCATGCCGGACGCGTCGCTGAGCTTCAAGGAAATGTGCGCGCGGTTCGACGTCACGCCGCGCACGTTGCGCTACTACGAGTACATCGAGCTGCTGGCGCCGATCAAAGAGGGTCGGACCAGGCTCTACACGCCCCGCGAAGTGGCACGGATGACGCTGATTCTTCGCGGCCGGCGCTTCGGCTTCAGCCTTGAGGAAATCCGCCAGTGGCTGCTTCTCTATGACGAGAAGGGCACGATCGAGCAGTACCAGGTCTGGATCGACATGGCCGATCGCCAGTTGCAGGAGTTGACGCGGCAACGCGCCGAACTCGACGCCACGATCGGCGAGCTCAGGGCCTTGCGCGACAAGACCGTCGAGTCGCTGAAGGACTGACCTCCCGCCCATTCCCGAGCCCGTTGCGGGCGCAAGAAAATGTCGCCGCGCGACGGCTGCCCGTCGTGAGATTTCGTCGCCGTTTCTGTGACGCGACGTTACGATTACGTGCGCGTCAACTTCCCTTGTAAGGTGCCGCCAAGCAGCCAATCTGCCGAGCATGACGCTACGACAAGCTTGGAAGGGACCGGTAGTGGACGACCAGTTCATGACGATACGCGAAATGTGTGACGCATTCGGGGTGACGCTGCGCACGCTGCGCTTTTACGAATCCAAGGAGCTTCTGTTCCCGGTCCGCGAGGGCCAGGCACGGCTCTATTCCCGCCGCGACCGCGGCCGGCTGAAGCTGATCCTGCGCGGCAAGCGCTTCGGCTTCAGCCTGGAGGAGATCCGCCAGCTGCTCGAGCTTTACGACATCGGCGACCAGCAGCAGACGCAGATCCGCCGGACGCTCGAACTGGCGCGCCAGCGCCTCGCCGAGATGAATAAGCAGCGCGAGGATCTCGACATCGCCATCGCCGAACTGGCCGATCAGATCGTGGTGGGAGAACAGATCCTCGCCGAAAAGAGCCCATCCGCCGCCTGACCGATCGCAAGGGAGACCAGATCATGCCCGCCTATTCCGCCCCGACGCGCGACATGCAGTTCGTTCTGAACGAAGTTCTGGAAGTCTCGAAAAGCGACGTCCCGGGCTACGGCGATCTGGAGCCGGACTTCACCTCGGCGATCCTGGAAGAGGCCGGCAGGCTCGGCCGCGAGGTCCTCGCCCCGCTGAACGCGACCGGCGACGCCGAGGGCTGCCGGCTGGAAAACGGCGTGGTCTATACGCCCTCGGGGTTCAAGGAGGCCTTCGAGGCGATGAAGGCGGGCGGCTGGAACGGCCTCGACCTACCCGAGGAATATGGCGGCCAGGGCCTGCCCTCGATCATGTACACGGCGGTGGGCGAGATCTTCGTCTCGGCCAACATGGCCTTCAACATGTACCAGGGCCTGACCCACGGCGCGATCGGCACGGTCCTCGCCTACGGGACCGAGGCGCAGAAGGCCACCTACGCGCCGAAGATGATCAGCCTCGACTGGACCGGCACGATGAACCTGACCGAGCCGCATTGCGGCACCGATCTCGGTCAGCTGCGCACCAGGGCCGAGCCGCAGAAGGATGGCAGCTACAGCATCACCGGGCAGAAGATCTTCATCTCGGCCGGCGACCACGATCTGGCCGAGAACGTGATCCACCTGGTGCTCGCCAAGGCGCCGGGCGGCGGCGAGGGGACCAAGGGCATCTCGCTCTTCATCGTGCCGAAAGTCCTCGTCGACGAGGATGGCGCCCTCGGCGCGCGCAACGCCGTCTCGGTCGGCAAGATCGAGGAGAAGATGGGCATCCACGGCAACGCCACCTGCGTGATGAACTACGACGGCGCGACCGGCTACCTTCTCGGCGAGCTTCACCAGGGCGTGCCGGCGATGTTCACGATGATGAACGAAGCGCGGCTCGCGGTTGGCATCCAGGGCTATGCGGTGGCCGTGCCGGCCTACCAGGCCGCGCTGGCCTATGCGCAGGAACGGCTCCAGGGCCGCGCGGTCACCGGCGCGAAGAACCCCGACGGGCCGGCCGATCCTCTGATCGTGCATCCCGACATCCGCCGCAACCTGATGGACCAGAAGAGCTTCCTCGAAGGCGCGCGGGCCCTGGTCTTCTGGGGCGCGTCGCTTCTCGACCGCTCGCACCGCGCCGGGGATGCCGCGGCCGAAGGGCTGATCTCGCTGCTCACGCCGGTGATCAAGGGCTTCCTGACCGACAAGGGATTCGAGACGGCGGTCGCCGCCCAGCAGGTCTTCGGCGGGCACGGTTATATCGAGGAACAGGGCATGTCCCAGTTCGCCCGCGACGCGCGGATCACCATGATCTACGAGGGCGCGAACGGGGTGCAGGCCTTGGACCTCGTCGGCCGCAAGCTGGCGCAGGACGGCGGCAAGCATGTCATGGCCTTCTTCGAGATGGTGAAGGGCTTCATCAAGGAGAACGAGGGCGACGAGGCGCTGAAGGCGGACTTCCTCGAGCCCTTGAAAGAGGCCTCCAAGGATCTTCAGGCGGCAGGTATGTTCTTCATGGCCGAGGGCCCGAAAAACCCCGATGCCGCACTCGCCGGCTCCTACGACTTCATGCACCTCTTCGGCCATGTCTGCCTCGGGCTGATGTGGGCGCGCGCGGCCAAGGCGGCACGGGCCGCGCTGGCGAACGGCGCGACGGACAGGGATTTCTACGAGACCAAGATCGCGACCGGACGCTACTACATGGCCCGCCAACTGCCGATGACCGCGACCCATCTCGCGCGCATCAAGTCTGGCGCGGACCCCGTGATGGCGCTTGCCGCGGAGGCGTTCTAAGCTTTTCGATGCGGGAACATTCCCGGGCGGCTCCCGCGGCAGGTGCCGCGGCCGCCCGGATACCGGAGGTGCCAAGGTCGCGATGCCTGCGACCGACCGCTTCCCCGGCCAGCCAAGGGAGGGCGGCGTGACGGTAAGACTTCACTGCTTCGGCGAAAGCGGAAACGCCTACAAGGCGGCGCTGACGCTGACGCTCGCGGGCTACGACTGGGAGCCGGTCTTCGTCGACTTCTTCAACGGCGCGACGCGCAGCGAGGAATTCCGCAGGCTCAACGTGATGGGCGAGGTGCCGGTCCTCGAGGACGCGGGCGAAATCATCAGCCAGTCGGGCGCGATCATGTACCATGTCGTCGGCAAGACCGGCAAACTCGGCGGAGCGCCGGGCGAGGAGAAGGAGGTCTGGCGCTGGGTTCTGTGGGACAACCACAAGATGTCCTCGCAGGCCGGAACCACGCGGTTCCTGATGAACTTCACGCCCGAGGAGAAGCGCCCGGCAGAGGTCATCCGCTTCCTCCAGGCGCGGCTGAGAAACGCCTTTCAGACGCTCGACACGCATCTCGACGGCCGCGACTGGATCGTCGGGCGCGGCCCGACCGTCGCCGACCTCTCCTGCTGCGGCTATCTCTTCTACCCGGAGCCCTTCGGCTTCGACCGCGCGAAATGGCCCAATATCGACCGCTGGCTCGGCAACATCTCCGCCCTGCCCGGCTGGAAGCACCCCTACGAACTGATGCCCGGCAATCCCTCGGACCGGGCCTGAACGGAGGAGAAGGCAATGAAGTGGATCCTCATCGCTGTCGCCTACACGGTCACCGCCGACGACGTTTCGCATGAACTGCGGTTCCACGAACTCGCCTTCGAGACGGAAACCCTCTGCGAGGCCGCCCGCGGCAGGATGGAAGAACAGCTCCAGACGCGCGCGATCACCGTGAAGACGACCTGCGTGCAGACCAGCGAATAACCGGAGAAGACGATGACCGAAGCCTATATCTACGATGCCGTCCGCTCCCCCCGCGGCAAGGGCCGCGCCGACGGGAGCCTGCACGAAGTCACGTCCGTCGCCCTGTCGGCCAGGGTGCTGAACGCGGTGAAGGAACGCAACGGGCTCGACGGCCACGCGGTCGAGGACGTGATCTGGGGCAACGTGACCCAGGTCGGAGAACAGGGCGGCTGCCTCGCGCGGTCGGCGGTGCTTCTGTCGGACCTCGACCAATCCATCCCCGGCCTCGCGATCAACCGCTTCTGCGCCTCCGGGATGGAGGCGGTGAACCTCGCTGCGAACCAGGTGAAGGGCGGCGCCGGCGCGGCCTATATCGCCGGCGGGGTCGAGATGATGGGCCGCGTCGCCATGGGCTCGGACGGGGCCGCGATCGCGGTCGACCCGACGCTCGCCATGAAGACCTATTTCGTGCCGCAGGGCATCTCGGCGGACATCATCGCGACCCAGTACGGCTTCACCCGCGACGAGGCCGACGCGCTTGCGGTGGAATCTCAAAAGCGCGCCGCAAGGGCTTGGGAAGAAAAACGTTTCGACAAGTCGATCGTGACGATCCGCGACCAGAACGGCCTGCCGATCCTTGCCCACGACGAATACATGCGGCCCGGGACCGACATGCAGGCCTTGGGCGCGCTGAAGCCCGCCTTCAAGGACATGGGCGAGGTCATGCCCGGCTTCGACAAGGTCGCGCTGATGAAATATCCCCATCTGGAGCGGATCGAGCACATCCACCACGCCGGCAATTCCTCGGGCATCGTCGACGGCGCGGCCGCACTTCTCATCGGCAGCAAGGAATTCGGCGAGGCCCGCGGGCTGAAGCCGCGCGCCCGCATCCGGGCCACAGCCAAGATCGGCACCGATCCGACGATCATGCTGACCGGCCCGGTGCCGGTCACCGAGAAGATCCTGAAGGACAGCGGCATGGCGATCTCGGACATCGACCTCTTCGAGGTCAACGAGGCCTTCGCGAGCGTGGTCTTGCGCTTCATGCAGGCCTTCGACGTGGACGCGGGCAAGGTCAACGTCAATGGCGGCGCGATCGCCATGGGCCACCCCCTCGGCGCGACCGGCGCGATCATCATCGGCACGCTCCTCGACGAGCTCGAACGCTCCGGCAAGGGCACCGGCCTTGCGACGCTCTGCATCGCCTCGGGCATGGGCGCGGCCACGATCATCGAGCGGGTGTGAGCGATGGGCGTGATCGACAAGTCCAAGGTGCCAGTCAAGACCGGCTCGATCTATCCCGAGCCCTATGCGAGCCAGATGGCGGGGCGCAGCTCGCTGCGCCTCGGCGATGCCGGTGGCCTCACGCAGTTCGGCGCGAACGAGGTGATCCTGCAGCCCGGCGCCGTGTCCAGCTTGCGCCACTGGCATCACCGCGAGGATGAGTTCGTGATGGTGACGCAGGGCGAATGCACGCTCGTGCAGGACGAGGGCGAGACCGTGATGCGCCCCGGCGACTGCGCGGCCTTCCCGGCCGGCGACCCGAACGGCCACCATTTCCTCAACAAATCCGGGGCTGAGGCGCGGTTCCTCGTGATCGGCAGCCGCATGAACCCCGAACGCGCCACCTATTCCGATGTCGATCTGGAAGTGGAGCTGAAGGACGGCAGGGCGACCTTCACCCACAAGGACGGCACCCCCTACCAGGGAGAGAAACCATGACCGACTTCACCTATTCCGTGGACGCCGACGGCGTCGCCACCCTCACCTGGGACGTGCCGGGCAAGTCGATGAACGTCATGACGCGCGAGGCCTTCGGGCTCGTGAGCGAGATGGTCGACAAGGCGCTCGCCGACGACAAGGTCAAGGGCATCATCCTGACCTCCGGCAAGGACAGTTTCGCCGGCGGCATGGACCTGAACGTGCTGGCGAAGATCCGCGAGGAGGCCGGCGACAATCCGGCGCAGGCGCTGTTCGACTTCACCATGTCGGGCC
Source organism: Albidovulum sp. (assembly GCA_041630175.1). Classification (GTDB taxonomy): domain Bacteria; phylum Pseudomonadota; class Alphaproteobacteria; order Rhodobacterales; family Rhodobacteraceae; genus Albidovulum. Next base: position 1,406 of record JBFKMA010000079.1, on the reverse strand, counting down.
ATCACATCCTCAGGAAGCTCGAACGCGCGGGGATGGATCCCAAGACCAACAAGGGCGGCAAGCCCGTGGTCTGCGCCATCCCCGGCACCTGCGCCGGGATCGGCACCGAGATCGCGCTCGCCTGCCACCGCCGGATCATGGCCGACAATCCCAAGGCCAAGATCGGCCTGCCGGAGATCCTCGTCGGCCTCTTCCCCGGCGGCGGCGGCACGACGCGCTTTTCCCGCATGGTCGGCGCGATGGCCGCGGCGCCGGTGCTTCTCGAAGGCCGGATGCTCGACCCCAGGAAGGCCAAGGGCGCGGGGCTGATCGACGAGGTCGTGGCACCCGACGACCTCCTGAAGCGGGCCAGGGAATGGGTGCTCGGCGCGACCGATGCCGACATCGTCAAGCCCTGGGACCAGAAGGGCTGGAAGATGCCCGGCGGCGCGCCCTATCACCCGGCAGGCTTCATGACCTTCGTCGGCGCGAGCGCGATGGTCCACGGCAAGACGCAAGGCGTCTATCCGGCGGCCAAGGCGCTTCTCTCGGCGGTCTATGAAGGCGCGCTCGTGCCCTTCGACACCGCGCTGAGGATCGAGGCGCGCTGGTTCACGAGCGTACTGATGAACCCGTCGTCGTCGGCGATGATCCGGTCCTTGTTCCTCAACAAGGAGGCGCTGGAGAAGGGCGCGAACCGGCCGAAGGTCGCGGATCAGAAGGTGGCGAGGCTCGGCGTGCTCGGCGCCGGCATGATGGGCGCGGGCATCGCCCATGTCGCGGCCAGCGCGGGCATCGATGTGGTGCTGATCGACGCGAGCCAGGAGGCCGCCGACCACGGCAAGGCGCATTCCGAAGAGCTCCTCGACAAGGGCATGAAACGCGGCAAGGTGACGGCGGAGAAGAAGGCCGACGTGCTCTCCCGGATCCTTGCCACCACGGATTACGCGAATCTCGACGGTTGCGACCTGATCGTCGAGGCGGTCTTCGAGGATGTGGGCGTCAAGGCCGAGGTGACGGCGAAAGCCGAGGCCGCGATCCCGGCGACGGCGATTTTCGCGACCAACACCTCGACCCTGCCGATCAGCGATCTGGCGAAAGCCTCGAAGCGGCCTGAAGGGTTCATCGGCATCCATTTCTTCTCGCCGGTCGACAAGATGATGCTGGTCGAGATCATCAAGGGCAAGGAAACCGGCGACGTCGCGGTGGCGAAGGCGTTGGACTTCGTCCGCCAGATCCGCAAGACGCCGATCGTCGTCAACGACGCGCGGTTCTTCTATGCCAACCGCTGCATCATTCCCTACATCAACGAGGGCATCCGCATGGTTGCCGAGGGCGTCGAGCCGGCGCTGGTCGAGAACGCCGCGAAGCTTCTCGGCTTCCCGCTCGGGCCGCTGCAACTGGTGGACGAGACCTCGATCGACCTC
>JBFKMA010000078.1:0-8922 GCA_041630175.1 Albidovulum sp. | reverse complement strand
TGGCGACGTTGACCGCGTCCTGGCCGGTCAGGCCGTCGACGACCAGGAGCGTCTCGTTCGGCCTGGCCGCGTCGCGCACCGCCGCGACCTCGGCCATCAGCGCGTCGTCGACATGGAGGCGCCCGGCGGTGTCGAGCATCACCACGTCGTAGCCGCCGAGCGTCGCCTGCTGCTTCGCGCGCCTGGCGATGGCGACCGCGTCCTGGCCGGCGACGATCGGCAGCGTCGCGACGCCGACCTGCTGGCCCAGCACCGCCAGCTGCTCCATCGCCGCCGGACGGCGGGTGTCGAGCGAGGCCATCAGCACCCGCTTGCCGTCGCGCTCGCTCAGCCGCTTGGCCAGCTTGCCGGTGGTGGTGGTCTTGCCCGAGCCCTGCAGGCCGACCATCAGCACCGTGGCCGGCGGAGTGTCTACCTTGAGCCGGCCGGGCTCCGGGTCGTCGCCCGCCAGCACGCGGACCAGCTCGTCATGCACGATCTTGACGACCTGCTGGCCGGGCGTGACCGATTTCGTCACCGCCTGACCGGTGGCCTTGGCCTCGACCGCTTTCACGAAATCGCGGGCCACGGGCAGCGAGACGTCGGCTTCGAGAAGCGCGACCCGGACCTCGCGCAGCGCGGTCTTGACGTCGTCGGCCGACAGGGCGCCCTGTTTCGTCAGCCGGTCGAAGACGCCGCCGAGGCGTTCTGACAGGTTCTCGAACATGTGCGGCCCTCCTTGGCCCTTCCGTGACACTACGCCCCTGACATAGTCAGCAAGCGCCCAAACGCAAAACGCACCAGTGGGCGCGACGCGCTGACTGGTGGCGATCCCCTGATCGTCGGGGACCGGAAGCTTTAAGGGCTACCGGATGCGGCGGCTTTAGGCCGGAAGGCCCGGAGAGTCAAGCCGCGGGGCGGGGCCGCCCCTCGCGCGAGGGGCGGCCGGGAGCTCAGGCCGCGAGCTGGTCGATCCTGGCCTCGGCGCGGCCGAGCGTCGCCTCGGGGTCGAAGACCATCTGGTCGGCGGCGACGAATTCGACATCGGTGATGCCGAAGAAGCCGAGCATGTGGCGCAGGTAGCCCGAGGCGAAGTCGATCTCGGAGCCCATCTTGGTGCCGTCCGAGGACAGCGCCACGATCGCGCGCTTGTCCTTCAGGAGGCCGACGGGGCCGGTTTCGGTGTAGTTGAAGGTCTCGCCCTTCCGCGCGAGGTGGTCGATCCAGCTTTTCAGCTGCGCGGGCAGGCCGAAATTGTAGACCGGCAGCGCGATCACCACGACGTCGGCGGCCTTCACCTCGGCCAGAAGCGCGTCGGAATAGACGGCGATCGTCGCCTGTTCGGGGCTGCGGTCGGCAGCGGGCGTGTAGACCGCGCCGATCCAGGCGCCGTCGATCTGCGGCACGCCGCCCGAGAGGTCGCGCGCGGTCACCTCGGCGCCGGGATGGGCGGCGGTGAGCCGCGCGACGATGCGGTCGGTGAGCTTGCGCGAGACCGAGGCCTCGCCCTTGATGGACGTGTCGATGCGGAGGATATGGGTCATCGGGAACTCCTTGGATGCGTTGTGCAGGGCATCTATGTCTGCGCGCACATGTTGTTAACTCGCGCGAATGGCGGGAAGTCTGCGCATCTGCGCACATATTGGCGCTGGCGTTTTCTGGCGGGGCCGCGCTGCGCGGAATCGTAAATGGCGCGCGGGCCAAAGGCTCGCGCGCCATCTCGGGGCCGGCGTGCTGCGCCGGCAGGCTGGTCAGGGGATCAGCGGTCCGAGCCCTGGCTGAAGCCGCCGCGGGTCACCGGCGCGGCCGAGAAGTCGGCCCGCGACACGTCGCCGCCGCCCTTGCCGAGATAGGCCTTCAGCCGTTCGGCGTCATTGCGCTCTTCGGCCGAGACGATCTGCGCGAGCTCGTTCAGCGTGTAGGCGCCGGCCTCGACGCTGGCGGCGCGTTCGAGCTGCGTGGTCGAGGCGGCGAAGGCCGGCGCGGCGAGGGCGAGGGCGAGGGCGGAGAGGGTGAGTTTCGCAATCATGGGTCTGTCCTTTCAGGTCTTGCGGGAGATCCCGCGGGGGAGCGTTGGCCCCGCGGGGGGACCGGGTTGAGAAGCGCCGCCCATCGGGAGCGATATGGGGGGTCCGGCGCTCGTGACACCGAGATGGGTATTGAATTCCTGCAGAAAATGCGGCTTTTTCATCAGGACATGTTCGTGGGTGCACATTAACTTCACGTGAGCTCCTGAAACATGCCGGACCTCTGAGGGGACGCTTCGATGGAGAACTGGGACGAGATCCGCACCGCCTACCAGGTCGCGCGCATCGGCACGGTCTCGGGCGCGGCCGAGGTGCTGGGCGTCCACCACGCGACCGTGATCCGCCATATCGACGCGCTCGAGGGGCGGCTCGGCGCCAAGCTCTTCCAGCGCCATGCCCGCGGCTATACCGCCACCGAGGCGGGGCAGGAGCTCCTGCGGGTCGCGAAGGCGACCGAGGACCAGTTCGCCCATCTCGCCGCGCGCATCACCGGGGCCGCGACCGACATCTCGGGCGAGCTCGTGGTGACCTCGCTGCCCGGCCTGTCGGAACTCGTCACGCCGACGCTTGTGAGGCTACAGGCGGCCTATCCCGAACTCAAGGTGCGCTACGTCTCGGCCTCGCGGCTCTTCCGGCTGGAATACGGCGAGGCGCATGTGGCGATCCGCGCCGGCGGCAAGCCGCAGGAGCCCGACAATGTCGTGCAGTCCTTCTGCACCTACCGGATCGGGCTTTACGCCACCGAGGCCTATGTCAAGGCGCACGGCCTGCCCGACGAGGCGGACCTGTCCGGGCACCGCTTCGTCGGCCCGGCCAATCCCGACAGCCGCGCGCCCTACAATACCTGGCTCAAGACCCATGTGCCCGAGGAGCTGGTGACCTTCCGCACCAATGACGGCACCGCGCTGATGGAGGCGGTGCTCGGCGGCGCCGGCCTCGGCTTCCTGCCGGTGAGCGCCGCGCGGCGTCATCCGGGGCTCGTCGAGGCGCTGGCGAAGCGGCCGGACTGGGACAGCGCGCTCTGGCTCGTCACCCATGTCGACCTGCACCGCACGCCGCGGATCCAGCTCTTCCTCAAGGCGCTGAAGGAAGACGCGCGCGATTGCGGCATGGGCTGAGCGCATGTCGCAGGCCGCGCGCGGGCATCTCGCGATGCTCTTGTTCTCGATGCTGATCGCGGGCTCGTTCTCGCTCGGCTCGATGATGGCGAACCTCGTCTCGCCCACGGCCTTCACGGCTTTGCGCTTCGTGATCGCGGCGGCGATCATCGGCGCGGCGGCCTTCGCGACGGGTGGCGTGCCGCGCGCCGCCTTGGCCGCGCCGTGGCGCTACGCGGTGCTGGGGGCGGTCTTCGGCGCCTATTTCGTGCTGATGTTCGAGGGGCTGAAGACCGCGCCGCCGGTCTCCGCCGCGGCGGTCTTCACGCTGACGCCGATCCTGTCGGCTTGCTTCGGCTGGCTGTTGCTGCGCCAGGTCACGACGCCGCGCATCGCGCTCGCGCTCTCGTTCGGCGCGGCCGGGGCGCTCTGGGTGATCTTCCGCGCCGATTTGCAGGCGCTGATGCGGGTCGAGATCGGCCGCGGCGAGGCGATCTATTTCGCGGGCTGCGTCTCGCACGCGCTCTACACGCCGCTGGTGCGCCGCCTGAACCGGGGCGAAAGCGCCACGGTCTTCAGCTTCGGCGTGCTGGTGGCCGGCGCGGCGGCTCTGACCCTCTACGGCGGGGGCGCGATCCGCGCCACCGACTGGGCGGCGCTGCCGGCCATCGTCTGGGTGACGCTGGCCTATACCACGGTCTTCGCGAGTGCGGCGACCTTCGTGCTCCTGCAATACGCGACGCTGCGGCTGCCTTCGGCCAAGGTCATGGCCTATACCTATCTCGCGCCGTCCTGGGTGATCCTGTGGCAGATCGCGCTCGGCCAGCCTGCGCCCGCGGCGCTGACCGCGGTTGGCGTGGTGCTCACGGCGCTGGCGCTTGTCTTGCTGCTGAAGGACGAGGGCTGAGGCCAAACGCAGCGGCCGGTCACTCGGCCTCGCGCAGCTCCGTCGCGAGGAAGCGCTCGAAGGCGTCGAAGTCGAGCGGCTCGAACTGGCCGAAGCCCTGGATCCAGACCGTGGCCGCGCGCATCGCGTCGGGTTCCAGCTTGCACCACTTCACGCGCCCGCGCTTCTCCTGGCTGATGAGCTTCGCCTCGGCCAAGACCGCGAGATGCTTGGAGATCGCGGCGAGCGACATCTCGAACGGCTCGGCCACGTCGGTCACCGCCATGTCGTCCTCGAGCAGCATGGTGAGGATCGCGCGCCGGGTCGGGTCGGCCAGCGCGGCGAAGATGGCGTCGAGATTCAGGGCGGCGGTCATGGCGCCACCCTAGCCCCGGGAAGGGCGATGCGGAAGCGGTGGCGTCGATCACGTCTCGTGATGCGTCGGCGCACAAGGAACCATGAAGGAGCGCAGGTTCCGGGTGGACGGGCCGGGCCTCACTGCGTCACAAGGGGCGCAATCGGGGAGGGGCCATGCCGCTCGGCTACTGGGGACTGATCGTTCTGCTCGGCATCGGCTGGGGATCGTCGTTCCTGTTCAACGAGATCCTCCTGAGGGAGCTCGGGCCGCTCACCGTGTCGCTCGGCCGCGTCGGCCTCGGAGCGCTGGGCTGCTGGCTCTGGATCGCCGCCACCGGCCGCAAGGCGCGGCTGCCGGTCGCGGCGGTGCTGGGGCTCTTCGCGCTCGGCGTCGTGTTCTTCGCCTTGCCCTTCGCGCTCTATCCCCTGAGCCAGCGCCATATCGGCAGCGGCGTCGCCGGGATCATCAATGCGATGACGCCGGTGATGGTGGTGATCGTGTCGCAGCTCTGGCCCGGCGGCGAGCGCGCGACCTGGGCGAAGTCGCTCGGCGTGGCCGCGGGCTTCGCCGGGATCGCGGTGCTGACGCTGCCGGTGCTCAGGGCGGGCGTCAGCGCCGAGCTCCGGGCGATCCTCACCGCGCTATGCGCGCCGATCTGCTACGGCGTCGCCACCAATCTCGCGCGCCGCTTCCGCGAGATCGACCCGACGCTGGTCGCGGCCTGGTCGCTCACCGGTGCCACGCTGGCGATCGCGCCGGTGGCGCTCGGCGCCGAGGGGCTGCCGGTGATCACGCGGGCCGAGACCTGGGCGTCGCTGGCGATGATCGGCTTCGTGCTGACCTCGGCGGCGTTCATCGCGCTCTACTGGCTCCTGCCGCGGGTGGGGGCGACGACGGTGTCGACCGTCACCTTCATCGCCCCGGTCTCGGCGGTGCTGCTCGGCGTTTTCGTCCTGGGCGAGGCGGTCCGGCCCGCCCATCTCGCCGGCATGGCGCTGATCCTCGCGGGGCTCGTGCTGATCGACGGGCGGCTCGCACGGCGGGCGCTGAGCGCCACCCTGCGGTGATCTTCAACCCATCGGTTGAATATGCAAAACCGCGGCAAAACCGGCGCCGGGCGGCCGCCGGCCCAGGTCGGTCGGGGCGGAAGATCTGAAAAACATAAGCGATGTCAATGGCTTGGTGAATTTCGTGCATCCGCAGACTCGCATTGACTCAGGGCTCCGGGGGTTCTAGCTATCCCGCGACTGTCCGAGGGGGCGTTTTCCGATGTCCGACGAGCACGATCCCGAACGCCTGAAGGCGCTGAAGGAGCGGCTCGCCGAGGCGAAGAAGGCCGGCGCACCGAAGCCCCGCCCGGACGCGCATTATTCTGCCGCGAGCCAAGGCTGGCGGATGGTGATCGAGCTGGTGGCCGGATTGGCCATCGGCTTCGGCATCGGGTACGGGCTGGACATCCTCTTCGGGACCATGCCGCTCTTCCTGGTGCTGTTCATACTTCTGGGCTTCGTGGCCGGGGTGAAGACGATGCTTCGCACCGCCAAGGAGATCCAGGATGCAAACGCGGCGGACAGATCCGCCCGGGACGAAGGGGAATAGACGTGGCGACGGAAGAGCAAAACGAAGGTCTGGTGTTCCATCCGATGGATCAGTTCATCGTCAAGCCGCTCTTCGGCGGCGAGGCGGTCGGCATGATGACCCCGACCAACGTGACCCTGTGGATGGCGATCACGGTGCTCGCGATCAGCGCGCTCTTCGTCTTCGGCACCCGTGGTCGCGCGATCATCCCCACGCGCATCCAGTCGGTGGCGGAGCTTGCCTACGGCTTCATCCACAAGATGGTCGAGGACGTCGCCGGCAAGGACGCGCTGAAGTTCTTCCCCTACATCTTCACGGTGTTCTGCTTCATCGTCTTCTCGAACTTCCTCGGGCTCCTGCCCAAGGCCTTCACCACGACCAGCCATATCGCGGTGACCGCGATCCTCGCGATGGCGGTGTTCCTGACCGTCACGATCGTCGGCTTCGTCAAGAACGGCGCGGGGTTCCTCGGGCTCTTCTGGGTCAGCTCGGCGCCCCTGCCGCTGCGTCCGGTGCTGGCGCTGATCGAGCTGATTTCCTACTTCGTGCGTCCCGTCAGCCACTCGATCCGTCTTGCCGGCAACATGATGGCCGGTCACGCGGTGATCAAGGTCTTCGCGGCCTTCGCGCCCTTGATCCTGATCTCGGGCGTGGGCATCGCCGTGACGCCGCTGTCGATCCTCGCGATCACCGCGATCTACGGGCTCGAAATCCTCGTGGCCTTCATCCAGGCCTATGTCTTCACCATCCTGACCTGCGTCTACCTCAAGGATGCGCTGCATCCGCACCACTGAGGTCGGGACCACCAATTCCAGCCAATTCCAACCGTAAGGAGATCACTATGGAACTCGCAGCAGCAGCAGCTCTGGGCAAATTCATCGGCGCCGGCCTCGCCTGCATCGGCATGGGCGGTTCCGCGATGGGGGTGGGCAACGTTGCCGGCAACTTCCTCGCCGGCGCGCTGCGCAACCCGTCGGCCGCCGCCGGCCAGACCGCGACGCTGTTCATCGGCATCGCCTTCGCGGAAGCCCTGGGGATCTTCTCGTTCCTCGTCGCGCTTCTGCTGATGTTCGCCGTCTGATCCTCGACTGACCATCCTTACGGCCGGATGGGTGGCTCAGCCGCCCATCCGGATGTATCCGGGTTTCGAGGGGGCCGAGATGGCAAACACAACGCAGGTGGCGGCCGAGACGGCCACCGAAGCTGCCGGCCACGCGGCCGAAGCGGCGGGACACGCGGCGGAATCCGCGGGCATGCCGCAACTTGATTTCGCGAGTTTCCCGAACCAGATCTTCTGGCTCGTGGTCGCGCTCATCGTGATCTACTTCATCCTCTCGCGCATCGCGCTGCCGAGGATCGGCGGCATCCTCGCCGACCGCCAGGGGACGATCACCAACGACCTCGCCGCGGCCGAGGACCTGAAGGCCAAGGCCGAGGAGGCCGAGAAGGCCTACAACCAGGCGCTCGTCGACGCGCGGGCCGAGGCGAACAAGATCGTCGCCGAGGCGCGGGCCGAGATCCAGAAGGACCTCGACAAGGCGACCGCGACAGCGGATGCCGAGATCGCCGCCAAGGCCGCCGAGTCGGCCCGGCGGATCGAGGAGATCCGCGTCCATGCGGCCGAGAACGTCGTCGAGGTCGCCAAATCCGCGGCCGCCGACATCGTCGGGCTGTTCGGGGCCAAGGCGGATGCGCGCTCGGTCACGGCGGCGATCAACGCACGGCTGAAAGGGTGAGGACATGAAGAAACTCGTGGCATTCCTGACCCTCGCCGCGACGCCCGCGATGGCGGCGTCGGGTCCGTTCTTCTCGCTCAGGAACACCGATTTCGTCGTGACGATCTCGTTCCTGCTGTTCATCGGCGTGCTGGTCTACTTCAAGGTGCCGGCGCTCCTGGGCGGGCTTCTCGACAAGCGCGCGGCGGGGATCAAGTCGGACCTCGACGAGGCGCGGGCGCTGCATGACGAGGCGCGCTCGATCCTCGCGTCCTACGAGCGCAAGCAGAAGGAAGTGCAGGAGCAGGCCGACCGGATCATCGAGACCGCGAAGCGCGAGGCGATGGCGGCGGCCGAGCAGGCCAAGGCCGACCTCAAGGCCTCGATCGCGCGCCGGCTGCACGCCGCCGAGGACCAGATCGCCTCGGCCGAGGCCGCGGCGGTCCGCGAGGTGCGCAACCGCGCCGTGTCGATCGCGGTGGCGGCGGCAGGCGAGCTCATCGCCGCGAAGATGTCGGCGGAGGAGAAGGGCAAGCTGGTCGACAGCGCGATCGGCGAAGTCGAAGCCCGGCTGCACTGAACCGGCACGAAGCGACGTTACCGAAGGACCCGGCCCCCGCGGCCGGGTTTTTCATGTTCGACACCCCGGGTTTCGGCCATTCGCGCCTGTCGTGCTACCCTTGGCTTTTCGCAGCCAGGGGGTGGGCATGGGTGTTTTGGTCGTGACGGGCGGCAGCCGCGGGATCGGCGCCGCGATCTGCCGGATGGCCGGCGCGCAGGGAATGCGCGTCTGCGTCAACTACGCGCGCAACCGGGCGCGGGCGGACGAGGTCGTTGCCGATGTGCAGGCGGCCGGTGCGGACGCCTTCGCGCATGAGGCGGATGTCGGCGACCCGGACGCGGTCGCGGCGATGTTCGCCGAGGTGGACCGGCGGCTCGGCCCGGTCACGGCGCTCGTCAACAATGCCGGGATCATGGGCAGCACCGGACGCGTCGAGGATCTCGACATCGCCAAGACGCGGCGGATCTTCGACGTCAACGTGCTCGGCCCGCTCTACTGCGCGAAGGAGGCCATCAGGCGGATGTCGCAGCGGAACGGCGGGCCGGGCGGGGCGATCGTCAATATATCCTCGGCCGCCGCGAAGCATGGCGCGCCCGGTGTCTATCTCGACTACGCGGTGACGAAGGGCGCGATCGAGACCTTCACCATGGCGCTCGCCAAGGAACTCGCGGGCGAGGGGATCCGCGTCAATTGCGTCCGGCCGGGCTTCACGCGGACCGA
>JBFKMA010000077.1:0-8927 GCA_041630175.1 Albidovulum sp. | reverse complement strand
CCGGATGCAGCCGTCGGGCGCCGCTCCGGGCAAGCCTGTCGAGCGAGGCCATATAGGCGCCCATATCGCCGTCGGGCGGCGAGACCAGCGAAGACGCCCAGCCCATCACGTGATCGCCGCAGAAGACCGCCTCGCCCCATTGAAAGCTCATATGGTTGCCGAAATGGCCCGGCGTGTGCAGCGCTCGGAGCGTCCAACCCTCGCCGGCGATCTCATCGCCGTCGCCGAGTCGCAGATCGGGCACGAAACCGGCATCCACTCCCTCGCCACCCGAGAGCCCGCCGCGCCGCGCCAGCCGCTCCATCAGCGCCGAGCGCCCGGCCCGCGCGTCGCCGAAGGCAAGGACCGGCGCGCCGGTCGCCTCGGCGAGCGGCCGGGCGAGGGGCGAATGGTCGGCATGGGCATGGGTGACGAGGATGTGGCTGACCCGCTCGCCGTGTTCCAGCGCGGCGAGAATCGCGTCGAGATGGGCGGGAATCGCCGGCCCCGGGTCGATCACGGCCACCCGGCCTTCGCCGAGGATGTAGCTGTTCGTGCCGTGCAGCGTCATCGGCGAAGGGTTGGGCGCGAGCACGCGCCTAAGGCCAAGCTCCAACCGCTCGGCCACGCCATACCGGGCCGGGATTTCACCGCCTTGGCTCATCTTGCGCTTTCTCTCCCAATTCGGCGCCGCTAGGCTCGGCGCATGATCTTCGGCTGGTTCAAGCGTGTCCTTCCCCACGGGCTCTACGGCCGGGCCATGCTCATTCTCATCCTGCCCATCGTGATGATCCAGCTTGTCGTGTCCATAGCCTTCATCCAGCGGCATTTCGAGGGCGTGACGCGGCAGATGACCCGCAATGTCGTGCAGGAGATCTCCTTCGTGACCGGACGCATTGCCGCCGCGCCGGACCTGGTCGCTGCGCAATCCGAGGCGGTCGCCCTTGGCGAGGCGCTGGCGATGTCGGTCACGCTGCCCGCACCCGCAGAGGCACCGGCGGCGGATGCGCGGCTCTACTACGACTTCTCCGGCCGGGTGGTGATCGCCACGCTGCGGGCGACCTTCGAGACCGTGCGCGCGGTCGCGCTGACGAATCTGCGCACCGTCCGGCTGGTGATGGATACCCCCCACGGCGCGGTGGAGATCGCCTTCGACCGCGGCCGCGTCTCGGCGAGCAATCCGCATCAGCTCCTGGTGCTGATGGTGGCGACCGGGCTTCTGATGACCGTCATCGCGGTCCTGTTCCTGCGCAACCAGCTCCGCCCGATCCGGCGGCTGGCCCGTGCGGCCGAGGCCTTCGGCAAGGGGCGCATCGAGCCCTACAGGCCCGCCGGCGCGATCGAGGTGCGGTCGGCCGGCAACGCCTTTCTCGACATGCGCGCGCGGATCGAGCGGCAGATCGAGCAGCGAACGCTGCTCCTGTCGGGGGTAAGCCATGATCTTCGCACGCCGCTCACGCGGCTCAAGCTCGGCCTGTCGATGCTCGACGACGACGCCGACGCTGCCGCGATGAGCCGCGACGTGGACGATATGGAGCGGCTCCTCGATGCCTTCCTCGCCTTCGTCCGCGACGACGCGCTGGAGGAGGAGGCCGAACTCATGGATCCGGTGCCGCTCGTGAGCGCGGTGGTCGAGGACGGGCGCCGCGCCGGGCAGGCGGTGACGTTGCAGGCGGTCGAGGGGGCGGGCAGGGCGCGGCTTCGGGCCGGCGCGGTGCGGCGCGCGATGGAGAACCTGATCGGCAATGCCGTGCGCTACGGCACGCGCGCCGAGGTATCGCTCGCGATCCTCGAGCGTTCGATCCGGATCACCGTCGAGGATGACGGGCCGGGCATCGCCCGCGAGCGGCGCGAGGAGGCGCTGCGCCCCTTCACCCGGCTCGACAATGCGCGCAACCAGGACCGCGGCACCGGCGTCGGGCTCGGTCTTGCCATCACCGCGGACATCGCGCGCAGCCATGGCGGCACGCTGCGGCTCGGCGAGAGCGCGCGGCTCGGCGGGCTCAAGGCCGAACTCGTGCTGGCGCGCTAGCCGGGGTCAGAAGAGAACCCGGCCGAGCCCGATCCAGGCCAGGGCCGCAAGGACGATTACCGGCCCGATCCACAGGCCGCCGCCCGGGTCGGCTTCGTGCTCCGGTTCGGGCCGGGCGCCAGCCGGATCGCCCGCGTCGCGCGGCGGCGCGGCGGGATGTTCAGCTCGCGATTGGCGCGCGCCGTGCGGTCCGGTCATGACCTTTCCTTTCTGCGGGTCAAAGAGTTAGCCCGCCGGCATTACCAACCGGTAAGCGCGACGACGCGGGTGTCGCCAGACGCGCCGCAACGTCGGGGGCACGGGGCGAGCCGCTCAGGCCAGCGATCCAGCGCCGGGCAGGTTCAGACGGCCATGCATTCGCAATCAACACGGGACGGCAGGGTAACGCTGCCCTGAACCGCGTTACGAGATCATCTGGCTTCCTTGCTCTCCGTGATGATGATCCCGGTGTTCCACTCCGCGCATTTCCTGCCCAGGGCGGAGGATAGCGGGCAATCGGTGAACAGGGTGTCGATCTCGGCGAGCGACGCGATCCGGGCAGGCGCGCTGCGGCGGAACTTCGAGTGATCGGCGACGAGGAAGGTCTTGCGCGATTGCTGGATGATCGTCTGGCTGACGCCGACTTCCTGGATGTCGAAATCGAGGATGTCGCCGTCCTCGTCGAGCGCCGAGCAGCCAATCACAGCGATGTCGAACTTGAACTGGCGGATCGTTTGCGTGGTCAGGTTGCCGGTCAGCCCGCCATCCGATCGGCGCAGCGAGCCGCCCGCGACGATCACCTGGCAATGCGGATTCTCGACCAGGATGTTGGCAACGTTCATGTTGTTGGTGACCACCATGAGGTCGCGGTGGCGCAGCAGTTCGCGCGCGACCGCCTCGGTACTGGTGCCGATATTGAGGAAGATCGACACGCTTTCGGGGATCGAGCGGGCGCAGTGCTCGGCGATGGCGCGCTTGGCGCCTTCGTTGAGAGCGCGGCGATCCGCGTAGCCGATATTCGTCGTGCCCGAGGGGAGGATCGCCCCACCGTGGACACGTTCGAGCCGGCCTGCCTCTGCCAGTTCGGTGAGGTCGCGGCGCACGGTCTGGAGGGTGACGCCGAAGTGTTCGGCCAGCCCTTCGACCGTCACCTTGCCGTCGCGGCGGGCGATTTCGAGGATTTCGGGCTGCCTGAACGATTGTGACATTGTGGGCTCCGGAGGGGATGGGACGGTTTGCCGTCGAGAATCGACAGGAACCGATTCGCGCGTTATTCTTTTTAAAGCGAACAAAATCGATCATGTGAAGAGGGTTTCATGCGCGCCGACTCGTTCCGTGCGGATCCAAAAACGCAATTTGCGAACGCGCTCATCAGGTGCGGACGATGGCATATCGCCCTGAAACGCAATGCGAGCTGGACAATTCGCACGAAAGGAAGCGATAACAAACAAGAGGCTTTTCTTTTTCGCGCAAAGCGCTATAAAACGAAAAAACACGAACACTGGACGGGGAGGTCCGCGTGGTGTCTGCCGCGGTCGAAGGCGAAACATATGACCTGTTCGTCATTGGTGGCGGCATCAATGGTTGCGGCATCGCGCGGGACGCTGCCGGGCGCGGCCTGTCGGTTTGCCTGGCCGAGAAGGACGATCTCGCCTCGGCCACGTCCTCGGCCTCGACCAAGCTCTTTCACGGCGGCCTGCGCTATCTTGAATATTTCGAGATCCGCCTCGTGCGCGAGGCGCTGATCGAGCGCGAGACGCTCCTCAGGGCGATGCCGCATATCAGCTGGCCGATGCGCTTCGTGCTGCCCTATCACGAGGACATGCGCTTCGAGGGCGCGACTCCGACCTCGCGGATCCTGAGCGTCGTCATGCCCTGGATGAAGGGGCGCCGCCCGGCATGGCTGATCCGCCTCGGCCTGTTCCTCTACGACAATCTCGGGGGGCGGAAGATCCTGCCGGGGACACGGTCCGTCGATCTGAGGTCCGATCCGGTGGGCCGGCCGCTCAAGGGCAGGTTCCGCAAGGCGTTCGAATATTCCGACTGCTGGGTCGAGGATTCCCGGCTCGTCGTGCTGAACGCCCGCGATGCCGCGGCGCGCGGCGCGACGATCCTGACGCGGACGAGGGTGATGTCGGCGCGGCAGGTGAACGGGCTTTGGGACGTGACGGTGAAGGACGATCACGGCACCCGCAAGCTCCGCGCGCGGATGCTCGTCAATGCCGGCGGGCCCTGGGTCGGCGACATCATCCACGACACGCTGGCGCTGAAGTCGGACGACGGCGTGCGGCTCGTGCGCGGCAGCCATATCGTGACGAAGCGGCTCTACGATCACGACAAGTGCTATTTCTTCCAGGGCCAGGACGGCCGGATCGTCTTCGCGATCCCCTACGAGACCGATTTCACCCTGATCGGCACCACCGATGCCGAGCACGAGGACGCCTCGGTCAAGCCGGTCTGCACCGAGGAGGAGCAGGATTATCTCTGCGCCTTCGCCTCGCAGTACTTCGAATTGCCGGTGACGCGCGACGACATCGTCTGGACCTATTCCGGCGTTCGCCCGCTGCACGACGACGGCGCGAGCTCGGCGACCGCGGCGACGCGGGATTACACGCTGAAGGTCGACACGTCGGCCGGCGCGCCGGTGCTCAATGTCTTCGGCGGCAAGATCACGACATACCGACGGCTTGCCGAAAGCGCGATGGGGAAGATCGGCGCGGTGCTGCAGGTGCAGAAGGACGACTGGACGGCGGGCGTGCCGCTGCCGGGCGGCGACTTTCCGGTGGGCGACGTGGCGCGGCTGATCGCCGACCTGAAGGCGGCCTATCCGTTCCTCAGCGATTTCTGGGCGCGCCGCCTGATCCGGGCCTACGGCGCCGAGGCGAGGGCGGTGCTGGGCGAGGCGCGCTCGGCCGCTGATCTGGGCCGCGACTTCGGCGCGAGCTTGAGCGAGCGCGAGGTCGTCTGGCTGATGGAGAAGGAATTCGCACGCACCGCCGAAGACGTCGTCTGGCGGCGCTCGAAGCTCGGGCTGCGGATGACTGCGGACGAGATCGCCGCGCTCGACGCATGGATGGGAAAGGCTCGCCGCGACGACACGTTCCACGCGGCCGAGTAAGGGGTAGGGGAGAGAGCATGACGCTGACGCTTGACGGGGTGACCAAGGTCGTGAACGGCCAGGTCCATGTCCATCCGACCAGTCTGACCCTTCAGAACGGCACCATGAACGTGCTGCTGGGGCCGACGCTGTCGGGCAAGACCTCGCTGATGCGGCTGATGGCCGGGCTCGACGTGCCGAGCACCGGCCGCGTGCTGTGGAACGGCGAAGACGTGACCGGCCAGCGGGTGCAGGACCGCAAGGTGGCGATGGTCTATCAGCAGTTCATCAACTACCCGTCGATGACCGTCTACGACAACATCGCGAGCCCGATGCGGCTGCTGGGCAAGTCCAGGGACGGGGTCGACAGGGCGGTGCGGAAATCGGCCGAGCTGATGAAGCTGACGCCCTTCCTCGACCGCAAGCCGCTGGAGCTTTCCGGCGGCCAGCAGCAGCGCTGCGCGCTGGCGCGGGCGCTGGTGAAGAATGCGGGCCTCGTGCTTCTGGACGAGCCGCTCGCCAATCTCGACTACAAGCTGCGCGAGGAACTTCGGGTCGAGATCCCGAAGATCTTCGAGGAATCCGGCTCGATCTTCGTCTATGCGACCACGGAGCCGGAAGAGGCGCTGCTGCTCGGCGGCAATACCGCGACGCTCTGGGAGGGCCGGGTGACGCAGTTCGGGCCGACGCCCGACGTCTATCGCAGGCCAATCGATGCGACGACGGCCCGGGTGTTCTCGGATCCGCCGATGAATTTCATGCCGGTGTCGAAGACCGGCAGCAAGCTGATGTTCGGCGACGGCCAGTCGGCGCCGGTCTCGGGCAATCTGCGCGACCTGGCCGATGGCCGCTACCTCGCCGGGTTCCGCCCGAACCATGTCGAGCTGGAGCGGCTCTCGGCCGACGCGATGGTGTTCACGGCCCGGCTGAACGTCACCGAGATCACCGGATCGGAGACCTTCGTCCATCTCGGCCATGCCGGCGAGCGCTGGGTCGGCGTCGTCCACGGCGTGCGCCGGCTCGAACTGGGCAAGGACATCCAGGTCTATCTCGATCCGGCACATGTCTACGTCTTCGGCGAGGATGGTGCGCTCGTCGCACCGGCCGCCTATGCGCTCGCGGCCTGAGGGAGGGGACCATGGCGAAGATCACGCTCGACAACCTCGCGCATTCCTATCTTTCCCACCCGAAGTCGGAGGAGGATTACGCGCTCAAGGAACTTAACCACGTCTGGAACGACGGCGAGGCCTATGCGCTGCTCGGTTCCTCGGGCTGCGGGAAGTCCACGCTTCTGAACATCATCTCGGGGCTTCTGAAGCCGTCGCGCGGGCGCATCCTGTTCAACGACGAGGACGTGACGCGCGCGCCGACCGCCGCGCGCAACATCGCGCAGGTGTTCCAGTTCCCGGTCGTCTACGACACGATGACGGTGCGCGACAACCTCGCCTTCCCGCTCAGGAACCGCGGCCGGGACGAGAGCTATGTCGCCGAGCGCGTCCAGGAAATCGCCCGGATGATCGGCATGGAGGCAATGCTCGACCGCAAGGCGCGCGGGCTCACGGCGGATGCCAAGCAGAAGATCTCGCTCGGGCGCGGCATGGTGCGCAAGGACGTCAACGCGCTTCTGTTCGACGAGCCGCTGACCGTGATCGACCCCCACATGAAGTGGGAGCTGCGCACCCAGCTGAAGTCGCTGCACCACGAATTCGGCCACACGATGATCTACGTCACCCACGACCAGACCGAGGCGCTGACCTTCGCCGACAAGGTGGTGGTAATGTATGACGGGCGGGTCGTGCAGATCGGCACTCCGCAGGAGCTGTTCGAGACGCCGGCCCACACCTTCGTCGGCTATTTCATCGGCTCGCCCGGCATGAACGTGATCGCGGCGCGGATCGAGGGCAACGTGGCCGACGTCAACGGCTCGCGCGTGCCGCTCGACCGCGGCTACGGCCGGCTCGACGGCAAGGTCGAGATCGGCGTGCGCCCGGAATACGCGCGGCTCTCGGCCTCCGAGGGCCTGCCCGTCAAGGTGCGCCGCGTCGAGGATGTGGGCCGCCACAAGATCGTCCGCGCGGATTTCTTCGGCAATGAGATCAACATCGTGGCGGGCGAGAATGCCGTGATCGGGGCGGACATGAACCGCGTCGTCTTCGACCCCGCCCATGTCAACGTCTACGCCAATGACTGGCGCGTCGAAGGGGAGGCCGCGTAATGGAGAAGACCGTCAACCAGAAGGCCTGGTTCCTCGTCCTGCCGGTGCTGGCGCTGGTCGCGTTCTCGGCGGTGATCCCGCTGATGACCGTGGTCAACTACTCGGTCCAAGACACGTTCGGAAACAACGTCTTCTTCTGGGCCGGGCTCGAATGGTTCTCCGAGATGCTGGACAGCGAGCGGATGTGGGCCGCGCTCGGCCGGCAACTGGTGTTTTCCGCGACCATCCTCGCGATCGAGGTGCCCTTGGGCATCTTCGTTGCGCTGAACATGCCGAAGCGGGGCGCCTGGGCCTCGGTCTGTCTCGTGCTGATGGCGCTGCCGCTGCTTATTCCGTGGAACGTCGTCGGCACGATCTGGCAGATCTTCGGCCGCGTCGATATCGGGCTTCTGGGCCACACGCTCGAAATGCTCGGCATCGACTACAACTACACGCAGGGCTTCATCGCGGCCTGGGCCACGGTCATCGTGATGGATGTCTGGCACTGGACCTCGCTCGTGGCGCTCTTGGCCTATGCCGGGCTCCAGTCGATCCCCGACGCCTATTACCAGGCCGCCAAGATCGACCAGGCGAGCCGCTGGAAGGTGTTCCGCTACATCGAGCTTCCGAAGATGCAGGGCGTCCTGATGATCGCGATCCTCCTGCGCTTCATGGACAGCTTCATGATCTATACCGAGCCCTTCGTGGTCACCGGTGGCGGTCCCGGCAACTCGACCACCTTCCTGTCGATCGACCTCGTGAAGATGGCGCTCGGCCAGTTCGACCTCGGTCCCGCCGCCGCCTTCTCGATCATGTACTTCCTCGTGATCCTGCTGATCTCCTGGGTGTTCTACACCGTCATGACCAACCTCGACAAAAGGGAGGGCAAGTAGATGGCCGACCTGACCGCCAACCGCGCCGCGGCGCGCGGCCTGAGCCTTCCCCGCGTGAACGGCAAGGCCGTGGTGATGACGCTCTACCTCGTGTTCCTGCTCCTGCCGATCTACTGGCTGGTGAACATGAGCCTGAAGACCAACACCGAGATCCTCAACGTCTTCTCGCTCTGGCCGCGCGACATCACCTTCGCCAACTACGCGACGATCCTGACGGATGCGAGCTGGTACATGGGCTATGTCAACAGCCTGATCTACGTGGTGCTGAATACGGTGATCTCCATCACCGTGGCGCTGCCGGCGGCCTATGCCTTCAGCCGCTACTCGTTCCTCGGCGACAAGCACCTGTTCTTCTGGCTGCTCACCAACCGGATGGCGCCGCCCGCGGTCTTCGCGCTGCCGTTCTTCCAGTTCTATTCCTCGGTCGGGCTCTTCGACACCCATATCGCCGTGGCGCTGGCGCACTGCCTGTTCAACGTGCCGCTCGCGGTCTGGATCCTCGAGGGCTTCATGTCCGCCGTGCCGAAGGAGCTCGACGAGACCGCCTATGTCGACGGCTATTCGTTCGGCCGCTTCTTCGTGAAGATCTTCGTGCCCACCATCGCCGCCGGCATCGGCGTCGCGGCGTTCTTCTGCTTCATGTTCTCGTGGGTCGAGCTGCTGCTGGCCAAGACCTTAACGTCGGTCGCCGCCAAGCCGATCGCGGCGACCATGACGCGGACCGCGAGCACCGCGGGCTACGAGCTCGGCCTG
>JBFKMA010000076.1:0-9077 GCA_041630175.1 Albidovulum sp. | reverse complement strand
CGCCAAGTCGCCGAGATCCAGGTCCGTATCGCCGTCCTGAACGGCTACACCGCCCTTGGCATACCCGTCACCGAGACCGTGGGATGAATCCGTCCGGGGAAAGGGGAAGCTCGGCCATCAGCCCGTTTGTGCAACAGAGTCCAACAGAGTCAACGCTACCCCATCGGGTTCTTTCACATCGACATTGCCGAAGTGCAGACCGCCGAGGGAAAGCTCTACCTTCTCGTGGCCATCGACCGCACCAGCAAGTTCGCGGTCGCCCAGCTCGTCGAAAAGGCTGACCGGCGAACGGCGTGGGAGTTCCTGGAGCACCTGCTGGAAGTGGTTCCCTACCGAATCCACACGATCCTGACCGATAATGGGATCCAGTTCGCCGACCAGCCCCGGAACCGGAACACCCCATATTCCCGGCAGATGCGCTTCGACATGATCTGCGAGGCGAACCGGATCGAGCACCGGCTGACCAAGCCGAACCACCCTTGGAGTTTGAGGGATCAGGATTTGATCCAGTGGATCAAATCCCCCGAAAACGGTCAAGTCGAACGGATGAACCGCACGATCAAGGAAGCGACCGTAAAGCGTTTCCATTACGAGACCCATGATCAGCTGCGCGCGCACCTCGCAGACTTCATGGCCGCCTACAACTTCGCTCGCAGGCTCAAGACCCTCAGCGGCCTGACGCCCTACGAATACATCCGCAAGATCTGGACTTCAGACCCAGACAGATTCATCGTCGATCCGATCCACCAGATGACGGGACTGAACACCTAGCCGCGCATCACACGCTGGGTCTGCACGCCGAGCCCCTCGACGCCGAGCCGCATGACCTCGCCGCCCTTCAGGTAGACCGGCGGCTTCCGTCCCATGCCCACTCCCGGCGGCGTACCGGTGGAGATGATGTCGCCGGGCTGCAGCGACATGAAGCGGCTGACATAGGCGATCAGATGCGCGACGCCGAACACCATCGTCGCGGTCGAGCCGTCCTGATAGCGCTGCCCGTCCACTTCGAGCCACATCCTGAGATTACCGGTATCGCCCGCCTCGTCCGGCGTCACCAGCCAGGGCCCGATCGGCCCGAACGTGTCGCAGCCCTTGCCCTTGTCCCAGGTGCCGCCGCGCTCGAGCTGGTATTCGCGCTCGCTGACATCGTTGACGACGCAGTAGCCCGCGACATGGGCAAGCGCGTCGGCTTCGTCGATATACCTGCCGCCGCGGCCGATGACGACGCCGAGCTCGACCTCCCAGTCGGTCTTGGCCGCGCCGCGCGGGATCTCAACGTGGTCGTCCGGCCCGCAGATCGCCGAGGTCCATTTGTTGAAGATCACCGGCTCGGCCGGCACCGGCAGGCCGGATTCGGCGGCATGGTCGGCATAGTTGAGCCCGATGCAGACGAACTTGCCCACCGCGCCGACGCAGGGGCCGAGCCGCAGATCCTCCTGCGGCGCGCCCTCGACGAGCGGCAGCGTCCCGGGATCCACCGCGGCGAGCCGCGCGAGGCTTTCGGGCAGGAGCGCCGCGCCCGCCACGTCGTCGATCAGCCCCGTGAGGTCGCGCACCCGCCCCTCCGGATCGAGAAGCCCCGGCCGCTCCCGGCCCTTCGGCCCGTATCGCAGAAGTTTCATCCGCCCCCCGTTCGCCTCGCCGCCGCAGGCTGATGCCGCGCGGGCCGAGGGTCAAGCCCCAAAGGCGCGCCGACACGCGGCCTTGCGCTTGCGCCGGCGACGCGCGAGGCTCGGGCCTGAACCCGCCCTCAGGCGCCGAGGGCCGAGCACCTGCTGAGGCGACATGATCCCGGTATTCGACGGCCACAACGACTTCCTTTTGCGCCTGCTGCGCGACCCTGCGAACCGCGAGGCGATCTGGCTGAAGGGCAACGGCAAGGGCCATCTCGACCTGCCGCGGATGAAAGCGGGCGGCTTCGCGGGCGGCTTCTTCGCGGTCTACATCCCCTCGCCCGAAGCCCATGACGCACCGGATGTCCGGGCGATCATGGATGCGCCGCCCTACGAGCTTCCCCTGCCCGAGCCGATCGGCGCGGAGGCGGCGCAGCCGGTCGCGGCGGCGCTGATCGGGCACCTGATGTGGATGGAGCGCACCGGCACGCTGTCGATCTGCCGCAGCACCGCCGAGATCCGCGCAGCGATGGCCGCGGGCCGGATCGCCGCGATCCTGCATTTCGAGGGCGCCGAGCCGATCGGCGCGGATCTCGACGCGCTGCATCTGTGGCACGCGGCGGGGCTGAGGTCGCTCGGCCCGGTCTGGTCGCGGCCCACCGTCTTCGGCCATGGCGTGCCGTTCCGGTTTCCCGGCCCGCCCGATACCGGGCCGGGGCTGACCGAGGCGGGCAAGCGGCTGGTGCGCGAATGCAACGCGCTCGGGATCATGATCGACCTCAGCCACCTCAACGAGAAGGGCTTCGACGATGTCGCGGCGCTGTCGGACGCGCCCCTGGTCGCGACGCATTCGAACGCCCATGCGGTCACGCCCTCGACGCGCAACCTGACCGACCGGCAGCTCGACCTGATCCGGCAGTCGAAGGGCATGGTCGGGCTCAACTTCGCCACGGTATTCCTCAGCGAAGACGGCCGCGAATCGCCGTTCGGCGGCTGGGGCCCGGTGCTGCGCCATCTCGATCACCTGATCGAGCGGCTGGGCGAGGACCATGTCGGCCTCGGCTCGGATTTCGACGGCGCGACCGTGCCCACCGCGATCGGCGACGCGGCCGGCCTGCCGCGGCTCCTCGACGCGCTCAGGGCGCATGGCTATGGCGAGGCGCTCCTCGCCAAGCTCGCGCATGAGAACTGGCTGTCGGTGCTGGAACGGACCTGGGGGCGATGACGCTGCCGGTGCTGCCGAACGCCGCCGCGCGGCGGCTGTTTCTCGACCGCCACGCGCTGCTTGAGCCTCCGACCGGCCCGGCGAAGGGCGCGGATCTCCTGGCCCTGATCCGCAGGCTCGGCTTCGTGCAGGTCGACAGCATCAACACCGTCGAGCGCGCCCATCACATGATCCTGTGGGCGCGTCGCCAGAGATACCGGCCCGGAAATCTGCGCCCGCTGCTCGAACGCGAGAGAGCACTTTTCGAACATTGGACGCATGACGCCTCGGTCATTCCCGCCGATTTCTTTCCCTTCTGGAAACTCCGCTTCACCCGCGATGCCGAACGCATCCGCGCCCGCTGGACCAACTGGCGGGGATCGGAATTCCACGACAAGGTCGAGGACCTGCTCGCCCATATCCGCGCCGGCGGCCCGATCGGCTCGGGCGAGGTCGGGGCGGACGAGGCGCGCGGCAAGGGCGGCTGGTGGGAGTGGCACCCGTCGAAGACCGCGCTGGAATTCCTCTGGCGGACGGGCGCGCTCTGCGTCTGCCACCGGCGCAATTTCGCGAAGGTCTACGACCTCGCCGAGCGGGTTCTGCCCGAGGCCCACCGCCGGCCCGATCCGGGCGCGGCCGCGACCGTGGACTGGGCCTGCAACGGCGCGCTCGACCGGCTCGGCTTCGCCACCTCGGGCGAGATCGCCGCGTTCTGGGATCTGGTCACGCGACAGGAGGCGAAGGACTGGTGCGCCGCCGCGCTGGCACGCGGCGAGATCACCGAGGTTCAGGTCGAAAGCCACGACGGCAGCCTGCGCCGCAGCTTCGCGCGGCCGGGCGTGGCCGAGGCCGCGGCGGCGGTTCCCGAACCGGCGGGCCGGGTCCGGATCCTGTCGCCCTTCGACCCCGCGCTGCGCGACCGGGGCCGCGCCGAGCGGCTCTTCGGTTTCCGCTACCGGATCGAGGTCTTCGTGCCGGAGTCGCGGCGCAGCTACGGCTACTATGTCTTCCCGGTCATGGAACGCGACCGGCTGATCGGCCGGATCGATGCGAAATGCCTGCGTGCGGAGGGCGTGCTTGCCGTTTCCGCCTTCTGGCCCGAACCCGGCATCGCGATGGGCGCGGGCCGGCTTGCGCGGCTCGAGGCCGAGCTTGCCCGGCTCGGCAGCTTCACCGGCTGCCCAGAGACCCGCTTCGCCGAGGGCTGGCTGCGCCGGGCGTGAGGGCGAAATCCGACGCCGGAGCGCGTCGGCATCGGAACAGACGCACAGCGCCGGCATTGCCCACTCTCCTCCCCGAACAGGGAGGCGCGGATGGATCAGGTCGTGAGCTACCGGAAGGGCGTGGGGCTGGTTCTCTTCGCGGCGGTCCTGTGGTCACTCATGGGGCTGGCGATCCGTTCCCTGGGCGACGCCGGGACATGGCAGGTTCTGTTCTACCGCTCGCTCGGCATGGCGCCGGTGCTGTTCCTCGTGGTGACGCACCGCTCGGGCGGGCGCCCGTTCCAGCGGATCCGCGCCGCCGGCTGGCCGGGGCTGATCGGCGGCTTCGGCCTCGTCTTCGCCTTCGCAGGCGCGATCTACGCGATCCAGGCGACGACCGTGGCCAACGCCGTCTTCCTCTTCGCCGCGGCCCCCTTGATCACCGCGGTCATGGCCTGGGCGCTTTTGAAGGAGCCGGTGCGCCGCGCGACCTGGGTGGCGATCGCGCTAGCTGCGATCGGCATGTTCGTGATGGTCCGCGAGGGTCTCGCCATCGGCGCGGGCTGGGGCAATGTCGCGGCCCTGTTCTCGGCGGCGGGGTTCTCGGCCTTCACCATCGCGCTCCGCTGGGGACGGGTCGCGAACATGCTGCCTTCGGTGCTGATCGGCGGGGTCCTGTCGGTCGTCATCGCGGCCATCGTCATCGCCCTGCGGGGCGAGAGCTTCGCGCTGCCGCTGCGCTCCGTCGCCATCGCGATGCTGATGGGGGCGGCGCTTCTAGGCTTCGGGCTGGCGATCTACACCGCCGGCAGCCGCGTGGTGGAAGCCGCCGAGCTCGGGCTTCTCAGCATGGCCGAGGTGATGCTGGCGCCGGTCTGGGTCTGGCTGGTGCTCGGCGAAAGCGCGAGCACGGGCACCTTCGTCGGCGGCGCCATCCTTCTCGCGGCGATCGGCTACAATGCCGCGACCGGGATGCGCCACCGCCCGCCGGCGCTCACCGTCTGACCGCATCGCACCGCGCAACGCCGCGCGCGCGCGCCGAAGGTTGTTGACAGCAACGCCCCTGTCGGTGGAGCCTTGGTGACGTGAAACGGGGAGGTTTCCGGTGCAATGACGGTGCAGGCGCAGTATGCCCGGCCGGTCGTGACGTCGCATCGCCATGCGCCGGAACGGGCGACGGCCTGACATGCCGCACTGGACCCGAACTTATGTGCGATATGTCGAGGCGCTGAACTACCGCGTCGGGCGCTTCGCGATGTATCTGCTCTTCGCACTGATGGCGGTCATGCTCTGGAGCTCCTTCGCGCGCTCGGCGCTCACGCCCGCGATCTGGACCGACGAAATGGGCCAGTTCCTGATGGTCGGCTACTTCATGCTCGGCGGCGCCTATGCGCTCCAGATGGGCAGCGCGGTGCGGATGGATCTGCTCTACTCCCGCTGGAGCGACCGCACCAAGGCGCTGGTCGACGTCGTCACCATCTTCGCGCTCATGTTCTACCTCGGCGTGCTGCTCTTCGGCGGCGTCGAGAGCACTGCCTATGCCTTCGAATACGGCGAACGCAAGCGCGGGCTCTGGCGACCCTACATGGCGCCTATCAAGATCGTGATGTGCATCGGCATCGTGCTGATGATCCTGCAATGCACGGCGATCCTTTTGAAAGACATCGCGAAACTCAGGGGCGAGGAACTCTAGATGTCCACCGACGCGATCGCCCTGACGATGTTCGGCGCGATGCTGGCGCTCCTGATGACCGGGCAAAGGATGTTCGGCATCATCGGCTTCGTCGCCATGGTCGCGGCGATCGCGCTCTGGGGCGAGCGGGGCGGCTACGACCTCGCCTTCGCGCAGTCGATCAAGCTGATGGGCTGGTTCCCGCTGCTGACGCTGCCGATGTTCATCTTCATGGGCTACATTCTGTCGGAAAGCCGGCTCGCCGACGACCTTTACCGGATGTTCCATGTCTGGTTCGGGCCGGTGCCGGGGGGCCTGGCCATCGGCACGATCCTCCTGATGGTGCTGATCTCGGCGATGAACGGACTGTCCGTCGCGGGGATGGCGATCGGCGCCACGATCGCGCTGCCGGAGCTTCTGAAGCGCAACTATGACAAGCTGATGGTGACCGGGGTGATCCAGGCCGGATCGTCGCTCGGCATCCTCGTGCCGCCCTCGGTGGTGCTGGTGCTCTACGCGATGATCGCGCGCCAGCCGGTGGGCAAGCTCTGGCTTGCCGGCGTTTTTCCGGGGCTGATGATGGCGGGGCTCTTCATCCTCTACATCTGGATCCGCTGCAAACTGCAGCCGCATCTCGGCCCGGTCCTGCCGCCCGAGGAACGCGCCCAGGTCACGCGCGGCGAGAAGCTGCGGCTTCTGAGCGCCGGGCTGCTGCCCCTGGGCATCTTCCTCGTGATGATGGTGCCCTTCGTGACGGGCTATGTCCGGCTTGTGGAAAGCTCGGTGATCGGCGCGCTCGCGGCGACGGTGGCGGCGATCCTGAAGGGCCGCATGACCTGGGCGGTGTTCGAGACCTCGGCGCGCCAGACGCTGGCGATCTCGTGCATGTTCATGTGGATCATCCTCGCCGCCCTCGCCTTCGGCGCGGTCTTCGACGGGCTCAGGGCGGTCGATGCGCTGAAGGGGCTCTTCCTCGAAGACCTCGGCCTCGGCCGGTGGGAGGTGCTGATCATCATGCAGCTCACCTTCCTGCTGATGGGGACCTTCCTCGACGACACCGCGATGCTGGTGATCGTGGCGCCGCTCTACGTGCCCTTGGTCGCCGCGCTGGAATTCGACCTGATCTGGTATGGTGTTCTCTACACCATCACCACGCAGATCGCCTACATGACCCCACCGTTCGGCTACAACCTGTTCCTGATGCGCGCGATGGCGCCGCCCGAAGTCTCGCTCGGCGACATCTACCGCTCGATCATCCCCTTCGTCGGCGTGATGATCATCGCGCTCGCGATCGTCATCACCTTCCCGCAGATCGCCATGTGGCTGCCGGAGACGCTTTACAGGCAATAACCAAAGGGCGGGCCAACCGCCGGGAGTGTGAACCGCAACAAGGAGGAAAGACCGATGACAACGAGACGGAAGTTCCTTACGGCCGGCGCTGCCGCCGGCGCCGCGACCCTCGCTGCCCCCGCCGTGCACGGCCAGGCGCCGATCAAGTGGCGGCTCCAGACCTACGCGGGCGCCGCGCTCGGCGAGCATGTCGTGAAACCCGCGATCGACAGCTTCAACAAGATCGCCCAGGGCCAGATGGAGATCGAGCTTTACTTCTCCGACCAGCTCGTGCCGACGGGCGAGCTCTTTCAGGCGATGCAGCGCGGCACGATCGACGCGGTGCAGTCGGACGACGACTCGATGGTCTCGCCGACCGAGGTCACTGTCTTCGGCGGCTACTTCCCCTTCGCCTCGCGCTATTCGCTCGACGTGCCGGCATTGTTCCACAACTGGGGACTGAACGAGATCTGGGGCGAGGAATATGCCAAGGTCGGCGTGAAGCACATCTCGGCCGGCGCTTGGGACCCGTGCAACTTCGCCACCAAGAACCCGGTCAGCAGCCTCGCCGATCTCAACGGGCTCAGGGTCTTCACCTTCCCGACCGCGGGACGCTTCCTCGCCCAGTTCGGCGTCGTCCCGGTCACGCTGCCCTACGAGGATATCGAGGTCGCGGTGCAGACCGGCGAGCTTGACGGCGTCGCCTGGTCAGGCATCACCGAGGATTACACCGTGGGCTGGG
This sequence comes from Albidovulum sp., assembly GCA_041630175.1. Lineage (GTDB taxonomy): Bacteria > Pseudomonadota > Alphaproteobacteria > Rhodobacterales > Rhodobacteraceae > Albidovulum. Next base: position 1,315 of record JBFKMA010000076.1, on the reverse strand, counting down.
CGGACGTCACGAACTACTTCCTGACGAACAACATCTCGGGCGCCTGGATCGGCCATTTCTTCGCCAACATGGATCGCTGGAACGAACTGCCCGAGCATCTGCAGGAGATGATCCGGGTTTGCTTCGACGCCAGCCATTACTACCGCCAGCACTGGTACTGGGCCGGCGAGGCGAAACTGCGCGTCGACGGCACCAAGCTGCAACTGACCTCGATCCCGGACGCGGAATGGGGCCAGGTGGAAGCCACCGCCCGCGCCTTCTGGGACGAGATCGCCGCGGAAAGCGAGACCAAGGCCAAGGTCGTGGCGATCTTCAAGGCCTATAACGAGGCGATGGACAAGGCCGGGCGGCCCTACCGCTACACCTGAACCATCCATTTGCCAAAGACCGGGCGCGGCCCTTCCGCCGCGCCCGAAACGGTTCGAGAGGGAGTGAGACCGCATGCCCGCCAATCTGACAATCGACGCGCTGAAGATGGCGGTCGCCGCCGGAGAGATCGACACCGTGCTCGTCTGCTTCCCCGACATGCAGGGCCGCCTGATGGGCAAGCGCTTCGTCGCCCGGCACTTCGTCGACAGCGCCTGGGAAGAGACGCATTGCTGCAACTACCTCCTCGCCGTCGATGTCGAGATGTACACCGTGCCGGGCTACAAGTCGGCGAGCTGGGAAAAGGGCTATGGCGACTACGTGCTGAAGCCCGACCTCTCGACCCTGCGCCGCGTGCCCTGGCTGCCGGGCACGGCGACGGTGATGTCCGACCTTCTCGACCATCACAGCCATGAGGAGGTTGCCGTCTCGCCCCGCGCGATCCTGAAGCGCCAGGTGGCGCGGGCGAAGAAGATGGGCTTCGACGCGATGATGGCGACGGAACTGGAATTCTTCCTCTTCCAGGACAGCTACGACGCGCTTCATGACCGCGGATACCAGGGCATGCAGACGCTCGGCCGCCACAATGTGGACTACGCGATCTTCGGCACCTCGAAGGAGGAAACCGTGATGCGGGCGATCCGCAACGGGCTTTGGGGCGCGGGCGTCCCGATCGAGAATTCCAAGGGCGAGGCCGAGATCGGCCAGGAAGAAATCAACGCGAAATATTCCGACGCGCTCGACACCTGCGACAATCACGCGATCATCAAGAACGGCGTGAAGGAAATCGCCCATGCCCACGGCCACGCCGCGACCTTCATGGCCAAGTACAGCCACGAACGCGCCGGCTCGTCGAGCCATGTCCACCAGTCGCTCTGGAAGGACGGCAAGCCCGCCTTCCGCGACGCGGGCGACCCGCACGGCATGTCTGACCTGATGCGCCATTTCG
>JBFKMA010000075.1:0-9083 GCA_041630175.1 Albidovulum sp. | reverse complement strand
TGCCGGTCTGCGGCAACGGGGTGACGGCGGGCAGGGCTCCACCCCCGGCGGCGCCGGCGGGTGCGCCTCCGAGGCTCTGGGTGATGGGCAGGTTGGCGGGATCACAGCCCTCTTCCAGTTCGCAGATCCGGAACTCCAGGTCGCCGACCCGGTTGGTGCCGTCGGCGACGACGCGGTTGACCTGGTTCTGCAACGCCTCGGCCCGCGAGGTGAGCCGCGACAGCTCCGCCTCCATCGCGTTCAGCCGGTCGAGCGCCGAGGCCCCCCCAGCCGCCTGCATCGCCGACGTGCCGCCCGAGACGAGCTCGGACCGCAGCGCCTGCAACTGGCCGGCGAGCGCCGACAGCTCAGCGCGCATGTCGGCGATCGTCTGCGCCCTGTCCTGCGCGCTCGCGGGGGCGGCCAGGAGGGCCGCCACCGTCAGGGAGGAGAGGAAGGACCGGATCATGCCCGCTTCCTCAGACGCCCGCGCCCGCACCGATCACGGTGACGGCGCGGCGGTTCTGCGAATAGCAGGCCTCGTCCGAACAGACCGCAAGCGGCCGTTCCTTGCCGTAGGACACGGTCTGCAGCCGGTTCGGGGCAACGCCCTGCGAGATCAGGTATTGCTGCACCGCCGAGGCGCGACGCGCGCCGAGCGCGAGGTTGTATTCGCGCGTGCCCTGTTCGTCGGCATGGCCCTCGATGATCGCGGTGTAGGTCGGGCGCTGGTTCAGCCACATGGCCTGCTGGGTCAGGGTCGACTGCGCCTGGGGCGTGAGCGTCGACTGATCGACGGCAAAGAGCACCCTGTCGCCGATCGTCTGGGCGAAATAGGCCGGCGAATTCGGGTCGTTGGGATCGCCGAGCCCGCCCGACGAGATGCCGCCTGCGCCGCCATAGCCGCCCGCGCCGCCGGCACCGCCCGCGCCGTAGCGGTCGGGATTGTTGCAGGCCGACAGCGCCAGCGCGCCCGCAAGAAGAAGGATGGAGGAGAGTTTGATCATCGCGTTTACCGCCTCTGTTCTTGGCTCGATGGCCGCTACCTTATCACTACGCTTATCGCTTGGGAATCCGGCCTGTATCAGGGCAGGAGCGGCGACCAGGCCGGGTCCGACGCGGCCCCTTCCATCGGCACCGCGCGCAGGTTCCGCCCCGAGATGTCGACCGAGAAGAGCTTGGCGCCGCCGGCCGCGCCGGCGGTCTCGCGGGTGAACATGATCACCCTTCCGTTCGGCGCCCAGGTCGGGCCCTCGTCGAGGAACGACGCGGTCAGGAGCCGCTCCTCGCTGCCGTCGGTGCGCATCACGCCGATATGGAAGCGCCCGGCATTCTGCTTGGTAAATGCGATCATGTCGCCGCGCGGCGACCAGACCGGGGTGCCGTAGCGCCCCTCGCCGAAGCTGATCCGCGTCGGTTCGCCGCCCGATGCCGGCATGACGTAAAGCTGCTGGTTGCCCGAGCGGTCGCTCTCGAACACGATCTGGCTGCCATCGGGCGAGAACGAGGGCGCCGTCTCGATCGAGGGCGCATTGGTGAGCTGCCGCATCTGGCCGGTGGAGAGCTGCATCGAGTAGAGGTCGGTGTTGCCGCCCTGCTCGAGCGAGAAGACCACCGTGCCGCCATCGGGCGAGAACCGCGGCGCAAAGGTCATGTTGCCGGAAAGCTCCGCCAGCGCCCGCGAGGAGACCGTTGCGATGTCCATGAGCTTGATGCGCGGGAAGCCGGTCTCGAACGAGGTGTAGAGCACCCGGTCGCCCGCCGGCGAGAAGCGCGGCGCGAGCACGATCGTGGAGCTGTCCGTCAGATACTGCACGTTCGCGCCATCGTAATCCATGATCGCGAGGCGCTTCAGCCGGTTGTCCTTGGGCCCCGATTCCGAGACATAGACGACGCGGCTGTCGAAATAGCCGGCCTCGCCGGTGATGCGGCTGTAGATCTGGTCAGAGACCTTGTGCGCGATGCGCCGCCAGTCGCCCTGCCCGCCGCCGAACTGCAGCCCGTCGCCGAGGGGCGCGCCCGAGAACACGTCGAAGAGCCGGAACTTCACGTTGATCCGCCCGTCCGAGGTCGCCGCCACCGCGCCGGTGATCAGCGCCTGGGCGTTGACCGCCTTCCAGTCGGCATAGGCGACGGGCGCGTCGAAGCTCGTCACCGGGCTGATGAAGGCCGAGGACGGAATCTCGCGGAAGAGCCCGGTGCCGGCAAGATCGGCCGCCACCACCTGGGTGATCGCCGCCGCGACCTCGGCGGCGCCGGGGTTTTCGGCGATGAACATCGGCGCGGCGAAGGGCAGAGGCTCGATCACGCCGTCCTCGATGACGATCCTGAGCGGGCCCTCCTGGGCCCCGGCCAGCGGCGCGGCGAGGCCGGACATGGCGAGCGCGAGGCAGAGCGTCCGGATGATGGTCATGACTTCCCCTTTTCTTCGGGTGCGTTTCTGGTTGTCGCAAAGCTCGGTCATTTCATCCTCATCTTTTCCGGATTGAAGACGATCTCGACTTCGCGCCACTGCTCGTATTTCTCGGGCGGCAGGGGAAAGCCGTTCTGGCCGCAACGGATGATCGCGCGGCGCCCCGCCTCGTAGGCCTGCTGGGCCGAGGCGTCGGTGCCGCCCTCGAAGCCGATCATGCGGATCGAACCGCTGATCGGCTTGCCCGACGGGTCCATGCTGACGCCGACCGTGACGACGGTGCGCAGGGCGTCGGTCGAAAGCGCGCCGACGTTCCAGCACTGCTTGACCGCGATCACCAGCGCGTCCTTCTCGCCGCCGGTCATCGGCGGGCCCGAGGGCGCGGTGCCGGGGCCGGGCGCCGGTTCCTCGGCCGCCGCGCCGGCGAGCGCCTCGGCCAGCGCCTCGGCCACCGCGTACTCGCTCGGCGCCTCCGGTTCGGCGGTCTCGACCGGGGCGGGCGTCGGTTCCGGTTCCGGGGCGGGCTCGGGGGCGGGCTCGGCCGCCGGTTCGGGCTCGGGCGCGGGTTCCGGCTCAGGCGCGGGCTTCTCGGGGCGCGGCTTCGGGCGCGGCGAGGCGCTCGGCGCGGCCGAGGCGAGCCGGGTCTGGTCCTTGTTCTCCTCGGTGCGGATCACCTCGCCCGCTTCGGGCGGCGCGGCGGCCTCGACCGGCGTCTCGGGCGCCGGTTCCTCTGCCGGCTCCGGCGTCGTCTCGGCGACCGGCTCGGGCGCCACGTCGACGTTATCGGCCGGCGCCTCGGTCGGATCGGGCGCGACGCGGGGCGCGGCCTTCGGGTCGGGCTGGATCTCGGTCGGCCGCACCTCGGTCGCCACCTCGGAGGGCGGCGCGGGTGGCGTCGGCGGCGTATCCTCGACCTCGGTCGCGGGCGGTGTGAGTTCCGTCACCTCCGGCGCGGGGTCGGGTTCGGGCTGCGGTTCGGGCTCCGCGGGCGGGGCTGGCTCGGGCGCGGTTTCGGTCACCGGCGCGGGCGTCGGCTCGACCGGCGCGGGCTCGGGCAGCGAGGGCTCGGGCAGCGCCTCGGTCACTGCCTTCGGGGCCGCCGCCTGCAGCGCGCTGAACTCGGCCTCCGACATCAGCGAGACCTCGGCGGTCGCCACCGGCGGCGGCAGGTCGTGCGAAAAGAAGATCCCGCCCAGGATGAGCCACAGGATCGCGCCGACATGCGCGGCCCCAGAGACCATCAGACCTGTGCGTTCGGACCTGTCCATGGGCATCCGCCCTAGTTCCCCGCCTGCCCGTCGAAGCTCGGGCCACCCGCGTCGGTCACGAGGACGATATTGGCGAAGCCACCGGAATTCAGCGCGCCCATGACCTGCACCACCCGCTCGTAGGCAATCTTTCCGTCGGCGCGCAGGAAGAGCTTGTCGTCGGTGCGCTCCGCCGCGATGGCCCTGAGCTTGCCGATCAGTTCGCCCTCCGGCGTCGGCGTGTTCTGGATGGAGATCGTGCCGTCCTCCTGGACCGAGATCGTGAGCGGCTCCTCCTGCTCGGTCGCCACCGCCTGCGCGGCGGTCTTCGGCAGTTCGAGCGGCACACCCACGGTCAGAAGCGGCGCGGCCACCATGAAGATGATCAGCAACACCAGCATCACGTCGACCATCGGCGTGATGTTGATCTCGCTCATCGCCTGGGCGCGCTTGCCCCGCCGCCGGCCGCGGCGCCGCCCGCTTCCGCCGCCCTTCATCACCGCGGCGCCCATCTCAGGAATCCAGCTGGCGCGAGAGGATCGTGGCGAACTCGTCGGCGAAGGCCTCGTAGCCGGCGATGATGCGGTCGCTGTCGGTCGAGAGCTTGTTGTAGAAGATCACCGCCGGGATCGCCGCGACGAGACCGAGCGCGGTCGCCACCAGCGCCTCGGCGATGCCGGGCGCCACCACCGCGAGCGAGGTGTTCTGCGAGATCGCAATCTGCTCGAAGGCGACCTTGATCCCCCAGACCGTGCCGAAGAGCCCGACGAAGGGCGCGGTCGAGCCCACGGTCGCGAGGAACGGCAGCCCGCGCGTCAGCGCTTCGGTCGCCTTCACGATCGCCACGTCCATCGAGCGGTCGATCCGCGCCTGCGCGCCGGCGATCAGCTCGCCGCCCTCACGGTGCGAGCGGCGCCATTCGACCATGCCTGAGGCGAAGATCTTCTCCGAGGCACCGTCGGGCTGCGAGCCGATCTTCTCGAAGAGTTCGTCCAAGGGCTCGCCCGACCAGAAGGCGCGGTCGAAGACCGACGCCTCACGCCGGGCTTGCCGGAAGGAGATGAATTTCTGGACGATGATCGCCCAAGACCAGAAGCTGGCCACCGTGAGCATGATCATCACCAGCTTCACGATGAAGGAGGCGCGCCAGAACAGCGCAAGCAAGGAGAAGTCCATCTCCTGCGCGAGGGCAAGGGTTTCGGTTTCCATGGGTCACTGCTCGCCGGTTGGGCCGCGTTTTCGCGGCTCTCTTACACCTGATTCTATCCGGGTTTTAGGGGGATTGCCAACACATCTGCGTCAGCGCCGCGCGCCGCCGCGCCGCTCAGTGCGGATCGGGCGCAATCAGGCGGCGGATTTCCGCCGGGAACCGCGCCGGCTGGCCCGCCCCGGTCAGGCAGACCAGCGTGACCGCCGCCTGGAACAGCCGCTCCTCGCCGCGCGTCACGACCTGGTCGAGCACCATCCGCGCCCCGCCTGCCCCCTGCAGGTCCGTGGTCACGATCAGCGCGTCGTCGAACCGCGCCGGCCGCAGATAGTCCGCCTCGACCCGGCGCACCGCGAAAACGATGCCCTGCTCGGCATGGAGCCGCGCCTGGTCGATGCCGAGCCCGCGCACCCATTCGGTGCGCGCCCGCTCGATGAACTTCAGGTAGTTGGCGTAGTAGACGATCCCCGCGAGGTCGGTGTCTTCGTAATAGACGCGGAGCGGAAAGCGATGGGTCATGGCCGGGTCCGGTTCCTCGGGACACTCCCTCCCTACAGGTCCGCCCGGCGGTCTGGCAAGCGGCCCGCCGCCCGCGAACCGTCAACCGGCTTGGCCGGCCGGCCGCTCTCGTGTAGCCATGTGGGGATATCATCCGCCGCTCCCGGCGGTGCCGCCCAGAGCAGGAGCCAGCATGACCCGTTCCGTCATCGAGGAAGACCTCACCATCGAAGGCAACATCACCTCCCAGGAGGGCGAGATCGAGGTCAAGGGCCGCGTCAAGGGCGACATCGCCTCGCGCTCGGTCGACGTAAACGCCGGCGGCCGCGTCGAGGGCGCGATCTCGGCCGAGACCGTGAAGATCCAGGGCGGCCATGCCGGCCAGATCAAATGCACCGAACTCGCGCTCGAGAAGGACGCCGACGTGAAGGCCGACGTGACCGCCCAGACGATGGTCTCGGAGAAGGGTGCAAGGCTCGTCGGCAAGGTGCAGATCACCGGTGGCTGAGCCGCCTTCCCAGCCGGAGACCGGCCGATGACCGCGCCCAGGCAACCCGACGGCCCCAACGCCGAACAGGCGGAGTTCTGGAGCTCGGATGCCGGGGAGAAATGGGCGCGCCTGCAGGCCCGGCTCGACGCGCTCTTCGCCCCGGTCACGGAGGCGCTTCTGGCGCGCGCCGCCATCGCGCCGGGCGAATCGGTGCTCGACATCGGCTGCGGCGCCGGCGACACGACGCTCGCCGCGGCCGACCGCGCCGGGGCCACGGGCCGCGTGCTTGGCGTCGACATCTCCGATACGCTGCTCGCCGTCGCCCGCCGCCGCGCGGCCGGGCGCGGCAATGTCGGCTTCACGCTGGCCGACGCCCAGACCCACCGCTTCGCAGCGGCGGCCCACGACCTTCTGCTGTCGCGCTTCGGGCTGATGTTCTTCGCCGATCCCGTCGCCGCCTTCGCCAACATAGCCCGCGCGCTGCGCCCCGGCGCCCGCGCGGTCTTCGCGAGCTGGGCGGCGGTGGAGCACAATCCCTGGAGCCATGTCGCGGCGGCCGCGGGCACCGCCCGGCTCGGCCCGGTGGCGCCGGTCGAGCCGCGCGCGCCCGGCCAGTTCGCCTTCGCCGAAATCGGCTACGTCACCGAGATCCTCGCCGCCGCCGGCCTTGCCGGCGCCGAGGGCGCGGCGCTCGACATCCGCCTGCCGGTGGCCGACACCGCCGCCGAGGCCGCCGACCTCGCCACCAGGATCGGCCCGGTCTCGCGCATCCTGCGCGAAAAGGCCGGGACCGAGACCGACCGCCGCGCCATCGCCGCCGATATCGCGCGCACCTTTGCCCGCTGGGAAGGCCCGGACGGCGTCCGGGTGCCCGCGCGGATCAATCTCTTCACCGCCCGGCTTGGCTGAACCCGGGCGCCGCGGCCCCTATCCGATCCGCGCCGCGAGCCGCAACGCGTGGCTGGCATCACGCGCCATGTCGGGCAGCACCTGATCGTAGCCCGCACGGATCACGCCCGCGACATCGGGGCTGAGGATCACCCTGCCCCCGACCTTGGCCAGCGGCGAGCGGTCGCGGAACGCGCGTTCCGACCACAAGAGGATGACCTGCGCCGCGAGGCTCAGCGCGATGGTCTCCGCCGGCATCCCGGCGAGGCTCTCGTCCATGCGGAGGAAGGCGAAGCAGGCGCGGATCGCGCCGGTGTCATCGAAACGGAAATGCCGGTACTGGTTCACACCCTCGGCCTCGAGGCGCTCGACGAGCGGGCCGAGCCCCTCCACCAGCCGGTCGAGGTCGGGCACATCCAGAAGCTCCGCCCAGTCGCGGAAGAAGAAGATCATCAGGTTCGCGCCCTGTTCAGGATCGGTCTCGGCCATTTTGTGCCCGGCCAGCGTCACCACCGCCTCGACCGCGCCCTTGACGACGGCGAGCGTCGCGTCGTCGGTGCCGAACACCACCGGCACGATGGGCCGCGCCCAGCGCGCAAAGAAATAGTCCCCGCTCGCGCGGGTGAAGAGGGCGGCGATCTCGTCTTCGGTCACGTCAGGCTTCCACTTGGTCCAAATATCCCCGCCGGAGGCATAGAATCTCCCGGCGTGCCGCTCAACCCGCGCCTTCGGCAATGGGCCGGGCGACCGCCCCCACTCACTTCCCGAAGAGGTCGCTCTGCCCCACGGTCTTCGGCGCGGCCATCCCGAGATGGGTCCAGGCCTTCTGGGCCAGCATCCGTCCCCTCGGCGTCCGCTGGATCAGCCCCTGCTGCAGCAGGAACGGCTCGATCACCTCCTCGATCGCGTCGCGGCTTTCGGAAAGCGCCGCGGCGATGGTCTCGACGCCAACGGGGCCGCCCGCGTAATTCTCGGCAATGAGCTCGAGGTATCTCCGGTCGGCGCCGTCGAGCCCGAGATGGTCCACCCCGAGCCGCGTCAGCGCACTGTCCGCAAGATCGCGCGTCAACCGCCCGTCGCCCTCGACGAGCGCGAAATCGACGACGCGCCGCAGAAGCCGGCCCGCGATCCGCGGCGTGCCCCGCGCCCGTTTCGCGATCTCGCACGTGCCGTCCGGCTCGGCCTCGATCCCCATCAGCCTCGCGCCGCGGCTGACGATGTGGTCAAGTTCCCCGACCGTGTAGAACTGCAGCCGGGTCGGGATGCCGAACCGGTCGCGCAAAGGCGTGGTCAGAAGCCCGAGCCGGGTCGTCGCGCCGACAAGCGTGAAGGGCTGAAGCTCGATCCGCACGGTCCGCGCCGCCGGCCCCTCGCCGATCACGAGGTCAAGCTCGAAATCCTCCATCGCCGGATAGAGCACTTCCTCGACCGCCGGGTTCAGCCGGTGGATCTCGTCGATGAAGAGCACGTCGCGCGCCTCGAGATTGGTGAGGATCGCGGCGAGATCGCCCGCGCGCGCCAGCACCGGCCCCGAGGTCATGCGGAAATTGACGCCGAGCTCCTTCGACATGATCTGCGCCAGCGTCGTCTTGCCGAGCCCGGGCGGGCCGTGGAACAGCGTGTGGTCCATCGCCTCGCCGCGTCGCCGGGCACTTTCGATGAAGACGCGCAGATTGGCCCGTGCCTCGGCCTGTCCGACGAAATCCGACAGCGCCTGCGGCCGCAGCGAGCGGTCGGCATCGCCGGGCTGCGGCATCGGGCGGAGCGTGGGATCGGGTTCCATGCCTTACCCCTTCGGCGCGAGGAGCTTCAGGCTCGCCCGGATCAGCGCCGGCGTCGCCGCGCCCTCCTCCGTGCCGGTGGCCTCGGCGACCGCGGCGGCGGCCTCGCCCCTTCCATAGCCGAGGTTGACCAGCGCCGACAGCGCATCGGCGGTCGCGGTGGCCGTGGCGTTCGGCATCGGTGTCGGCGTCGCCGCCCTGCGCGGGGCCGGCGCGGTCTCCACCACCTCGCCGCCGCCCGAGATATCCACCGTCAGCGCGCCGCCAAGCGCCATGACCGTTGGCGCCTTTTCCTTCAGCTCCATCACCACCCGCTGGGCGATCTTGGGCCCGACGCCCGGCGCGGCCTTGATCGCGGTCCAGTCGCCGAGCGCCACCGCGCGGCCGACGCCGTCGGCGCCGAGCGTGCCGAGGATCGCCATCGACGCCTTGGCTCCGACGCCCTGCACAGTGGTCAGAAGCCGGTGCCACTCCTTTTCCAGAAGCGTCGGGAAACCGAAGAGCTGCAAGAGGTCCTCGCGCACCAGAAGCTCGGTATAGAGCGCCACCGCCTCACCCACCGGCGGCAGGCTCGCCGCGG
>JBFKMA010000074.1:0-9114 GCA_041630175.1 Albidovulum sp. | reverse complement strand
CTGCCCGGCAAGGGCAAGGAGCAGGTGAAGGCCTCGCGCCACGCGGCGCTTCGCGCCTACGGCTATTCCGAATTGTCGCCGGCGACCTTCGCCGGGCTCGCCGACATCGCGGCGTTCTTTGGCGAGGGCGTGCCCGGAGAGCGCATGGCCGCCTTCGCGCTCGACCTCATGCGCTCGGAGAAGGTGGTGGTGGACTGCACCGCCGCGTCGGGTTTCGTGGCCTCCGGCGCCCCGGCTCTGCGCGGGCCCGAGGATCTGGCGGCGCTCGCCAACTACCTGCAGCACACGGTGCTGATCAACCGGCACGAGATCGGCCGGCAGGGGGCGAAGAGCGCCTGGCTCCGGAGCCGGAGGGTCGAGGTTCTGGAAGAGGCGCTGTCGCTGGCACCTGCGCCCGCCGCCGCGCCGTCGCGCCGGCTCGCGCGGTCCCGCATCGTCTTCGTTCCGACGAACGGCATCGGGCTCGGCCATGCCCGGCGCTGCCTGCTGATCGCCGAATCCGTCGCCGCCGCCGAATGCGGCTTCGCGGCCTTCTCAAGCTGCGTCGGGCTGATCCGAGGCAGGGGCTTCGACTGCCTGCCGCTGGTGCAGAAAAGCCCCGACCACCCCGAGGAACATGCCAACGACCTTCTGACCTATCTCCGGCTGCACCGGACGCTCGGCCCCGGCGACCGGCTGGTTTTCGACGGCGGCTTCGTCTTCGACTCGATCCACCGGGTCATCGTCGAGCACGGGCTCGACGCGACCTGGATCCGGCGCGGGCTCTGGCAGCCCGGCCAGGTGGCGGCGGCGGTGCCCGACCGGGAATGGGCGTTCCGGCGCGTGATCGTGCCGGGCGAGGCCTTCGCGGAGCTGAACGCCGGCCCCGCCTTCGGCGACGGCATCCACCCCGTCGGCCCGATCGTGCAGCGCCTGCCGGCGCTCGACGCGGTCGGGCGCGACCGCGGCCGCGCGGCCCTGGCCGATCGGCTCGGGCTCGGCTTCGAGCGGCTCGTCGTGACCATGCTCGGCGGTGGCGTGGCGGCGGACCGGACCGCGCAGATGCAGGCGCTGGCCACGCTTCTGGAGCCGCGCGGCGACTGCCTGCACCTGATCGTCGTCTGGCCCGGCGCGGTGGTGGCGCCCGGCCTGCACGGCTGGCGCAATACCCGCGTCGTGCAGACGCGGCAGGCGCTGTCGCTCTGCCAGATCGCTGACCTCACGATCTCGGCGGCGGGCTATAATTCCTTCCACGAGCTTCTCTATCACGGCCTGCCTGCGATCTTCGTGCCGCAGATGGCGGGCTTCATGGATGACCAGGAACGCCGCGCCCGCGCCGCCTCGGAGCGCGGTCTGGCCGAGACGGTGCTCGCGCACGAACTTCTTGTCCTGGAACGCGAGGTGGCGGCGTTTCTCGAAACGGGCAAGGCCGACCGCATCCGTGCGGCGCTCGGCGCCGCGACGCTGCCCGAGCCGGGCAATGCGCGGGCGGCGGCGCTGATCGCGGGGGAGGAGGCGGCATGACACCCGATGCCTGGCTCGCCATCCTGTCCCGCATCACCCGCGCCGAGCCCATCGACCTCGATGCGCCGGCAGCCACGCCGACCGGGGGCGTCCTGGCCGGCGCCTGGCCCGAGGGCGCGCTGCCGCCCTCACCGCGGCTCTGGGACCGGGCGGAGGACGGGGTCTCCTATCTCGGCATCCGCGTCGATGCGCCGCTCGCCGATGTCGCCCGCGCGGCGTTGCGGCTTGCCGCCGCGGCGCTCGAGCGGGGTGTGGTGCCGGTGATCCTGACCTCGCTCCCGAATTCCGGCTTCGAGCGGTTCGGCTTCCGCGTCGAACGCTTCGTCGCCGGCACGCCCGCCGAACGCGCGCTCTGGGAGGCGGAGATGACGAGCTTCTGGAACCTCGCGCTGATCGTCGACGCGCAGGACGTGGCGAAGCTCGGGTGACATGGTGCCCTTGCGTCCGGTTTCGCCCGACCAAAGCCCGTATCGCCACGCGCCATTTGTCCCTAAAACCAAGGGACAACGCCACGGGTAGGACGAGTGATGCCGCGCGCTTTCGGGTCCTGGAACGACATGTCGCTCGCCACGCAGTTCGCGGTCGCGGGCGGCGTGGTCATGGTGCTGGCGATGGCTCTCATCGGCAATGTCGTCGCCGCCCGCATCGAGGAAGGCGTGGTGCGCAACACCGCCTACGCGACCTCGCAATACATGGACAGCATCATCTCGCCCCTGAGCCAGGACATCGCCGAGGTGGACACGCTGCCGCCCGGCGCGATCCGGGCGCTCGACGAGGTCTTCAGCAACACCGCGCTCGGCGAGCGCGTCGTCTCGTTCAAGCTCTGGAAACCCGGCGGCCTCGTCGTCGAGGCCTCCGACAGGTCGCTCATCGGTCGGCGCTTCGAGGTGACCGAAAACCTCGCCGCCGCGCTCGCCGGCGAGGTGCGCGCCGATTTCGAGGATCTGCGCGACGAGGAGGACCGGGGCGAACACGCGCTGGGCCTGCCGCTCCTGGAGATCTACAGCCCGATCCGCGAGGTCTGGTCGGGCGAGGTGATCGGCGTGGCCGAATTCTACGAGGTCGCGACGCAGCTTGAACGCGACCTCGCCGCAGCGCGACGCAACAGCTGGGTCGCGGTGGCGCTCCTGTTCCTCGGACTCGGCGGCGTGCTGTTCCTGATCGTCCTGCGCGGCAGCCGCACGATCGACCGCCAGCGCGCCGCCCTCACGCGGCAGCTTTGGGAACTGTCAGCGCTGTCGGCCCGCAACACGGCGCTGCGCCAGCGCGTGCAGCAGGCCGCCGCGCGCGCCTCGGCGATGCACGACAAGGCGCTCCGCCGGATCGGCGCGGACCTTCATGACGGTCCGGCGCAGCTCTTGGGCTTCGCCGCACTCCGGCTCGACAATCTGCGCGGCGCGGTCTCCGACCCTGCAGAGCTCGACGCCGTGGAGCGCGCGGTCAAGGACGCGATCCGGGAAGTGCGCGGCATTTCCAAGGGTCTGTCGCTGCCCGATATCGGGGAACGCGCGCCCTGCGCCATCGTTCGCGACGTGGCCGACGCGCATGCCGCGCGGACCGGCACCGCCGTCGCGGTCGTCTGCGACGTTCCCGGCGATCCGGCGCTGTCCGAAGCCGTCAAGATGTGCCTCTACCGCTTCGTCCAAGAGGGGCTGAGCAATGCTTGGCGCTATGCCGGCGGGCAGGGGCAGGAGGTCGATCTTCGCGCGGCCGACGGCCTCATCGCCCTTTCGGTGCGCGACCACGGCCCGGGCTTCCCCGCGCCCGGCGCCGCGGCGCCGGAGAGCGCGCAGGACTTCTCCGGCATCGGCCTTTCGGGGCTGCGCGACCGGGTCGAGAGCCTCGGCGGCAGCTTCGAGATGGACAATCGTTCCGACGGTCCGGGCGCGGTGATCCGCATGGAACTCGACATGAGGGCGACGTGATGGAAGAGATCCGCGTAGTCATAGCCGACGACCACCCGCTCTACCGCGAGGGCGTCTCGCGAAGCCTGTCCGACGATGCCGCGATCCGCGTCGTGGGCGAGGGGCAGGACGCCGATTCCGCGGTCGAACTGACCGCACGGCTGAAGCCCGACGTGGTGCTGCTTGACATTTCGATGCCGGGCGGCGGCATCGCCGCGCTGCGGCGGATCATGGCGCTTTCCGATCCGCCGAAGGTCGCGATGCTGACCGTGTCGGAAGAGGACGAAGACGTCATGCAGGCGTTGAAGGCGGGCGCCAGGGGCTACGCGCTCAAGGGTGTCGGTTCGCGCGAACTGGTGGCGATCGTCAAGGACGTAGCGCGCGGCCAGTCCTATGTCTCGCCGGCGCTCGCCGCGCGCATGCTGGCCGCGATGCGCGGCGACGGCGCAGCGCGGCGCACGACCCATCCGATCGACGATCTCTCGCGCCGGGAAGAGGAGATCCTGAAGCTCGTCGCCGCCGGCAAGAGCAACAAGGAGGTCGGGCTGGCGCTCGACCTGCAGGAAAAGACCGTGAAGCACTACATGACGGCGATCCTGCAGAAGCTCCAGGTCCGCAACCGCGTGGAAGCGGCGGTCATGGCGCGCGATCACTGGAAGAAATAGCCGGGCCTCATTCGAGCTTCAGCATCTCGCGGATGCGGCGGATGTCCTGCGGCGTCACCGCCCGCCGCGCCACGGTGCGGCCGTTCGGGTCCTTGAGCACGTAGGAGCCGTGCGACAGGATCTCGCGCCAGCCGCGGTAATCGGTGATGGCGACATCGCCGCGCGCCTCGTCGATCTCGATGACGTTGTGGACCCGGCTCTGGATCCCGCTGCGCCTGACCGCGGTGCCGAGCGCCCGGAGCCGGTTCACGTCGGTGCGGCGCGCCTGATGGCTTTCGACGATGCGGCCGCGGCGGTCGAGCCGCTCGAACCGGCCATCGCGGATACGTTCGCTATGGCCGTCGGCGAACTGGATGTGGATGCCGTCGCCGCCGAAGATCGTCGCGCCGCCGGCCCCTTCCGGGTTGGCGCGCGATCCGGAACCGCTGCTCCCCGACCCGCTGCTCCCCGATCCGCTGCTGCCGGAACCGCTGTTTCTGGAGCCGGAGCCGGAATTGTCCGACCCCGGGCCGCTGTTGCCGCCACTGTCGTCGTCCGATCCGCTCTTGGCAAATGCGGCACCCGCCGCCCCGTTCCCGTGAGGCGCGACGAGATCCCCACCGCCCCAGGCGAGGGCGGCGAGCAACAGGGTCCGGATCAACGACTGCCGCAATTGGGATCTCCAGACCGGCGTTCCATCGTCAGGGCCCCGGACGCGGCGCGCCCGGGGCCGGTCGTGCCCGCCTCACCTGCTCAGTTCAGGCCGAGCAACCGGTCGAGATCGGCCTGTGTCGCGGGCCGTTCCTCGACCGTGCGTCCGGCCGCGTTCTTTCTTTCGTAGCGGCCGTTCTCGATTTCTTCCTTCGTGCCGTCGGAAAAACGGACTTCGACACCTGTCGCCGAGACCTCGATCTTGGTCACCGCGACGCTGCCGTTCTGCGCGCCGCCTGCCGCGCCGCCGGCAATGTCGTCGGCGCCGTGACCGCCATGCCGGCCACCGTGGTCATCGTCGTCGTCATCATCGTCATCATCGTCATCATCGTTGTCATCGTTGTCATCGTTGTCGGAGCCGCCCGGACCGCTATTCCCCCCGCCGCCCGGGCCGCTGTTGCTGCCCTTGGCGATTGCTTCGGCGGGCTTCAGCGTAACGCCGCCATCCGCGGCATCGAGGCCGAAGTGAAAGGGAATCGCCGCGATGAAGGCCGCAGTGCCGAGAAGCGCCGCGAGCCGGCCCGGTTGGAAGATCTTGATGCTCATAACCCTGCTCCTGTTTTCCCGCCATCCGCGATGGCGCCGTCTTCCGCCTTCGCACGGGCTCCGGCGAAGATTAAGCCGGCGGGGACCTCTGCGGGTGTGGCGCGGACCTTTGCCTGCGATCCTGCGGCGAAGGTCGGGGAAAGTCATCGGACCTTGGTCCGGCGATCGGGCCTGCGCCCGGACGGCAAACGGCCCGGGACGCGCCCGGGCCGTTGCGATGCATTCCAGCTCCGTTCCGCCTTACTCGGCGGCGATGCTGGGTTCCGCCTTCTCGACCTTCACCGCGGCGAACTTGAACTCCGGGATCTTGCCGTAAGGATCGAGCGCCGGGTTCGTCAGCACGTTGGCTGCCGCCTCGACATAGGCGAAGGGCACGAAGACCATGTCCTCGGCGATCGCCCGGTCGGCGCGCGCCATGATCTCGATCGAGCCGCGCCGGGTCGAAAGCCGGATGCGCTCGCCGGGCGCCACGCCGAGCCGCTTCAGCGTGTCGGGATGGAGCGAGCAGTTGGCCTCCGGCTCCACCGCGTCGAGGACCGCCGAGCGGCGGGTCATCGAGCCGGTATGCCAGTGTTCGAGCTGGCGGCCGGTGGTCATGATCATCGGGTATTCGGGATCCGGCAGCTCCGCCGGCGAGATCACCGAGGCGGGGGTGAACTTCGCCCGGCCACCGGCGCGGGGGAAGCCCGATCCGAAGACGATCGGCTGGCCGGGATCCTCCGGCGAGAGCGACGGATAGGTGACCGCGCCTTCGCGCTCCAGCCGCTCCCAGGTGATGTTGTCGAGGGACTTCATCGTCTGCTTCATCTCGGCGAAGACCTCGGAGGGATGGGTGTAGGTCCAGCCGAGCCCGATGCGGTTCGCGAGCGCGGTGGTGATCGCCCAGTCCTCGCGCGCCTCGCCCGGCGGCGTGACGGCGGCGCGGCCGATCTGCACCTGGCGGTTGGTGTTCGTGACCGTGCCGTTCTTCTCGTAGAAGGCGGCGGCGGGCAGGATCACGTCGGCATAGTTCGCGGTCTCGGTCAGGAAGATGTCCTGAACGACGAGGTGCTCGAGCATCGCCAGCGCCTCGCGGGCGTGGTTGAGGTCGGGGTCCGACATCGCCGGGTTCTCGCCGAGGATGTACATGCCCTTGATGTCGCCGTGATGGACGGCATCGAGGATCTCGGTGACCGTCAGCCCCTTCTCGTTCGAGAAGTCGCCCGAACCCCAGACGCCGGAGAACTTCGCCCGGATCGAGTCGTCCATGACCGTCTGGTAGTCCGGCAGGAACATCGGGATCAGGCCGGCGTCGGACGCGCCCTGCACGTTGTTCTGGCCGCGCAGCGGATGCAACCCGGTGCCGGGCCGCCCAACATGGCCGCACATCAGCGCGAGGCTGATCAGGCAGCGCGAGTTGTCGGTGCCGTGGATGTGCTGGGAAACGCCCATGCCCCAGAAGATCATGCCGGCCTTGGCGGTCGCGAATTCCCGCGCCACCGCGCGCAGTTCCGCGGCCGGGATGCCGCAGATGGCTTCCATCTTCTCGGGCGTGAAGTTCGCCAGATGCGCCTTCTCGGCCTCCCAGTTCTCGGTATAGCCCTCGATGTACTGGCGGTCGTAAAGCCCTTCCTCGACGATCACATGCATGATCGCGTTCAGCATCGAGACGTCGGCGCCGGGGCGGAACTTCAGCATGTGGGTCGCGAAGCGGCGCAGGCCCACCCCGCGCGGATCCATGACGATGAGCTTGCCGCCGCGCTTGGTGAACTGCTTGAAGTAGGTCGCCGCGACCGGGTGGTTCTCGACCGGGTTGCAGCCGATCACGATCGCCACGTCGGCGTTCTTGATCTCGTTGAAGGTCGCGGTCACCGCGCCCGAGCCGACGTTCTCCAGAAGTGCGGCCACCGAGGAGGCGTGGCAGAGTCGGGTGCAGTGGTCGACGTTGTTGTGGCCGAAGCCCTGGCGGATGAATTTCTGGAACAGATAGGCTTCCTCGTTCGAACACTTGGCCGAGCCGAAACCGGCGACGGCCTTGCCGCCGGTCTTCTCGGCCAGGCCCTTCAGCCCGTTCGCGGCGAAATCCAGCGCCTCGTCCCAGCTCGCTTCGCGGAAATGCGTCTGCCAGTTGCCGGGGTCGACGTTCAGTCCCTTGGCGGGCGCATCCGGGCGCCGGATCAGGGGCTTGGTCAGCCGGTGCGGGTGGTGGATGTAGTCGAAGCCGAAGCGGCCCTTGACGCAGAGCCGGCCTTCGTTGGCGGGGCCGTTGATGCCCTCGACATACTTGACCTTGCCGTCCTTGACCTTCAGCGAGACCTGGCAGCCGACGCCGCAGAACGGGCAGATCGAGGTGGTCTCGCTGTCGAAATCGGCGCGGTCGCCGACTTCCTGGACGTCGAGAACCGTCGCCGGCATCAGCGCGCCGGTCGGGCAGGCCTGCACGCATTCGCCGCAGGCGACGCAGGTCGACTGGCCCATCGGGTCGGCCATGTCGAAGACCGGGTAGGCGTCATGGCCGCGACCGGCCATGCCGATCACGTCGTTGACCTGCACCTCGCGGCAGGCGCGGACGCAGAGCCCGCACTGGATGCAGGCGTCGAGATTGACGCGCATCGCGACATGGCTGTCGTCCAGGAGCGGGATGCGCTCGCGCTCCAGCTTCGGGAACCGGCTTTCCGTGACGCCGTTGGCCTCGGCCATGTCCCACAGATGCGCGGACTTGTCATGCGCCTTGGCCTGCTCCGGCTGGTCGGCCAGCAGCAGTTCCATCACCATCTCGCGCGACTTCCGCGCGCGTTCGGTCTCGGTCTTCACGACCATCCCGTTCGACGGGTTGCGGCAGCAGGAGGCGGCGAGCACGCGCTCGCCCTCCACTTCCACGACGCATGCGCGGCAGTTGCCGTCGGGCTGATAGCCGGTCTGGTCCTTGTGGCAGAGATGCGGGATCACCTTGCCTTCGCGCTTGGCGACTTCCCAGATCGTCTCGTTCGGGGCGGCGGTGACTTCGCGGCCGTCGAGGGTGAACTTGATTGCTTCGGTCATGTCAGACCTCTTCCGGGAAGTGTTTCATGGTGAGACGGATCGGGTTCGGCGCAGCCTGGCCGAGCCCGCAGATCGAGGCATCCGCCATGACCGTGCAGAGGTCTTCCAGCAATTCGGCGTCCCATTTGTCGGCCTGCATCAGCTTCACCGCCTTCTCGCAGCCCACGCGGCAGGGCGTGCACTGGCCGCAGCTCTCGCTCTCGAAGAAGCGTAGCATGTTGAGCGCGGCCTCCTTGGCGCTGTCCCTGTCGGACAGCACCACGACCGCGGCCGAGCCGATGAAGGTGCCGAGCGGCTGCAGCGTGTCGAAGTCCAGGGGAACGTCGTTGATCGAGGCCGGCAGAAGCCCTGCGGATGGTCCGCCCGGCTGGTAGGCCTTGAAGCTGTGGCCCTCGGCCATGCCGCCGCAAGCTTCGATGACGTCGGTGATCGTCGAGCCCGCCGGCAAGAGGTAGACTCCGGGCTTTGCCACGCGGCCCGAGACCGAGTAGCTCCGCAGGCCCTTCCGCCCGTTCTTCTCGGTGGCGTTCAGGATCTCCGGCCCCTCGCGCAGCACGCGGGCGACCCAGTGCAGGGTCTCGACGTTGTGGACCAGCGTCGGGCGGTCGAAGATGCCCACCGAGGCGACATAGGGCGGCCGCAGCCGCGGGATGCCGCGCTTGCCCTCGATCGATTCGATCATCGCGCTTTCTTCGCCGCAGATATAGGCGCCGGCGCCACGGCGGAGCTCGATATGGCCCGGCTCGACGATGCCGGCCTTCTCCAGCGCCGCGATCTCGGTCCTG
>JBFKMA010000073.1:0-9122 GCA_041630175.1 Albidovulum sp. | reverse complement strand
CGCGCCGCCGACGACCAGAACCGCGATCACGTCCCAGGCCAGCATGAACGTGAAGTAGTCCACCGCGATCTCGAAGATTCCGACGACCGCTTCCCTCGGCCCCGGACCCACCCTCCACGATGAGCGGAAAGGCCCCGCCTTCGGCCCGGAACACGGAATGACCGGGCAGCCGCGCCGGCACCATGCCGATCTCGCGCCCCAGAACCGCGCGCAACAGCGGCGGATGGCACAGCGTGCCGTAGAAGAAGAATGCCGTCACGAAGTTATCTCCAGCGCCGCGCCGCCCATTCCGACAAGAGCCCGGCCAGCGCGCCGCCGACGACCAGAACCGCGATCACGTCCCAGGCCAGCATGAACGTGAAGTAGTCCACCGCGATCTCGAAGATGCCGACGATCGCCTCCATCGGCCCCTTGAAGGCCGGCCGGAAGGCCATGACGAGCATTTCATAGGTGGAAAAGACCAGAAGGGCGACCGCCGCGGCGCAGGCCGCCGTCTTCACCCCGGAATTCACCGCCATCCGGCTGCCGCGCCCCGCATCCGGGCCCATCACCAACCAGCCGCAGCCCAGCCCGATCAGCGCCGAGACGACGGAGAAATAACCGAACTGCGTGCCCTCGGGCAAATGCGGCTTGGTGACCTCGGCGGCGAAGAAGGCCACCAGCGCAAATGCGGCGGCGGCAAATAGCTTTGCTGCTGTAGGCATCTAGACTGCTGGCCTCGTCACCGTGATCTGGGTCACGTCGCAGTTTCCGCCGTGAAACGCCCCGGCGCAAGAGGCGAGGTAGAAATTCCACATGCGCCGGAATCGGGCATCGAATCCCATCTGCGCGATCTCGTCCCAATGCGCGTTGAAAACGTCGTACCAGCGCCGCAGGGTCTGGCTGTAGCTCTCGCCGAACTCGTAGGAGCCGACGAGCCCGAGCCCGGCCCGGCGGATTTCCTCCATCAGCACGCTCCGCGACGGCAGCATCCCGCCCGGGAAGATGTATTTCTGAATGAAGTCAACGCCTTTGCGGTAAATCTCGTAGCGCTTCTCCTGCAGGGTGATGATCTGCAGCGTCGCGTTGCGCCCGGGCTTCAGCCGGTCGTGCAGCGTGTGGAAATAGACCGGCCAGTATTTCTCGCCCACCGCTTCGAACATCTCGATCGAGGCGATGCCGTCGTAGCTGCCGCGTTCGTCCCTGTAATCCAGAAGCCGCAGGTCAACCCTTTCGTTCAGTCCCGCGCGCTGCATCCGGGCCTGCGCGTAATCGAGCTGCGCCCTCGAGATCGTCAGTCCCGTGACCACCAGCCCGCGTTCCTTCGCGGCATATTCGGCGAACCCGCCCCAGCCGCAGCCTATTTCGAGGATATGGTCGCCGGGCTTCGCGCCCATCTGATCGACCAGCGAGGCGTATTTCGCCGTCTGCGCCGCCTCCAGGCTTTCCTGCCCGGTCCGGAACAGCGCCGAGGAATAGGTCATGCTCTGATCGAGCCACTTCGCGTAGAAGTCGTTGCCGAGGTCGTAGTGATAGGCGATGTTGCGCTTGGCCTGCCAGCGATTGTTCGAATGCAGGAGGTGGCGCATCCGCTCATAGGCGCGCAGCACCACCATGCCCGGGAAACCGTCATAGATCTCGTCATTGTCGGCATGGACGAGGTCCATGAAGGACAAGAGGTCCGGCGTCGACCAGCCGCCGTCGAGATAGGCGTCCGAAAACCCCAGATCGCCCTCGCGGATCAGCCGCGCGAAGACGTCGTCGTCATGGATGTGGATTTCCGCCACCGGCCCGGGATTCGCGCCCTCGGCGCGGAAGCGGCGGCCATCGGCAAGCACGAAGTCGAGGCGGCCGTTGCGCAACGTATGCGCCACGCGAAAGACCTGCGCGAAATAGCGCGGCAGTCCGGACTGGCCGTCGGTGGTTGTCAAGACCTCCATCGGAACCTCCCAACCCTCCTACCTATGCATAACCCCTTGGAGACGTTGCGGGCAAGCTGGTCATCTCGCAGGTGCAGAATCGCGCGCCCGGTAGGCTTCGAGCGCCCGCGCCCGGCCGGAGGCGAGGTCCACGACGGGCGCCGGATAGGGCTGCGCGGGCGACAGGCCCCAGTTTCCCGGGACGGCGGCGAAATAGTCCCGCGCCGTTGCCGGCGCTTCGCGCTGCTGTTCGGCGATATAGGCGGCACGATAGGCGCCGTCCGCGTCGAACCTTTGCGCCTGCGTCCGCGGGTTGAAGATCCGGAAGAACGGCGCAGCATCCGGCCCCGACCCCGCCACCCATTGCCAGCCGAGCGCGTTCGCCGCCGGATCCCAGTCGGTCAGGCATTCGGCGAACCAGGTTAGGCCGACGCGCCAGTCGGTCAGGAGGTGCTTGGTCAGATACGAGGCCGCGATCATCCGCGCACGGTTGTGCATCCGCCCGGTGACATACATCTCGCGCATCGCCGCATCGACGAAGGGCTCGCCGGTCATGCCGCGCCGCCAGCGCTCGGCGTCCTCGTTGTCGCCGCGCCAGGGAAACCGGTCCCAGTCCGGACGCCAGTTGCGCGTGTCCATGTCGGGCGCGTGATGCATCAGGTGCCAGGCGAATTCGCGCCAGCAGAGTTCGGAGAGAAACTTCTCGGCGCCTGGCCGCCCGGCCTGCCATTCCCGAAGCGCCGCGAGCCAGACCGCGCGCGGCGAAATCTCGCCCCAGGCGAGGTTCTCCGACAGTCCCGATGTCGCGTCCCGCGCCGGGTGGTCGCGCCCGTCCGTGTAAAGGGGAAGCCGCTCGTCGAGGAACGTCTCCAGCCGCGCCTGCGCTTCCGCCTCGCCGGTGCGGGCATACCGCGCGACGACCGCCACGCCGCGCCGCATCTCCCGGCCCATCGCCCAAGCCTCAAGGCTTTCGCTTTCCGGCCAGCCCTCCGGCGGGGCGAGCGCTTCGGGCGGCGGCAGCGCCGGGGCCACGTCGCGCCCGCGCACGGCCCGCCAGAACGGCGTGAAGACCTTGTAGCGGCCGCCCGCAGCGGTCTCGACCTCCCAGGGTTCGAAGACGGTGGCGCCGGGAAAGCTCCGCGCCTCGACCCCGGCCGCCCGCAGCCCGGCCTTGACCGCCCTGCCCTGCGCCATCGCCTCGCGGTCGTAGCCGCGCGTCCAGTGAACCGCCGCCGCCCCGGTCTCGGCCGCGAGCCCTCGCAACACGTCGAGCGCCGGCCCGCGCCTGAGGATCAGCCGCGACCCGGCCGCCTCAAGCGCCCCGGCGAAGACGCCGACGCCCTGCCCCAGCCGCCAGCGCGCCGCGGCGCCCAGCGCCGCCACGGTCTCGTCGTGGATGAAGACCGGAACGACCGGCCGGCCGCCCTCGGCCGCCGCGCAGAGCGCGGGGTGATCGCCGAGCCGCAGGTCGCGGCGGAACCAAACGATGACCGGCGCCTTCCCCATCCGTCACACTTCCGCTTCCAGGTTCGCGGGGCCTCTGAATGCCACCATCCGATACCGGCCACCGGCCGCCTCCCCGTTCTAACGCCGGGCCCGACCTCCGTCACGGATTCGCGCCGAGACGCGGTTACATGACAATCTCGTGACAAGAGGCCCGACATTGGTCGCAATCGTCACGTTTACATGTCGCATTGATGCCAACGCGGTCAGGATTATTCCGACATACCCGCCCGAGCAGGGGGGTGAGGGGAGGCGCCGGGCCGGCGACGGCCAGGCACCGCGGACCTGAGCGTTCCTGTGGGTTCACCACACGGACAGGGACATGAGCATCAAACCACCATTCACGGATATTGATATCCGCAAGGCCGAGTCGGGCTTCTATGAGGGCTACAGCCTTCCGATCGCCCTCATCTCGAAAATCTCGATGGCGGTTCTCGTCATCTGGGCACTCGTCTGGCCCGGCAACGCCAACGGCGTGCTCGGCAGCCTGAACTGGCGGATTCTGGAGGACTTCAACGCCTTCTACATCCTCATCGTCGGCTTCTTCGCCTTCTTCCTGGCCGTCATCGCGATCATTCCGCAGACCGGCCGCCGCGTCATGGGCAAGCCGGGAGAGAAGCCCGAGTTCTCGACCTTCTCGTGGTTCTCGATGATGTTCGGTGCGGGCCTCGGCGTCGGCCTGATGGTCTTCGCGACCGCCGAACCGCTCGGCCTCTGGGGCTCGAACCCCGTCGTCGTCGCGGGCGAAGTCGTCGGCAACACGCCCGAGGCGCTGGAGTCGGGCTACCGCTACACCTTCCTGCATTACGGCTTCCACGCCTGGGCGATCTACGTCGTCACCGGCCTCAGCCTCGCCTACTACGCCTATACGCGCGACATGCCGCTGACGATCCGCTCGGCGCTCACACCGCTGTTCGGCAAGTTCGTCAACAGCCCGTTCGGCCACCTCGTCGACGTGCTCGGCGTGGTCGCGACGATCCTCGGCGTCTCGGTCACGATCGGCTTCGGCGTGAGCCAGTTCATCGACGGCATGTACGCGATCACCGGCATGGAATGGATGATGGACATGACCGGCGAAGCGCCGGCGCCCGGCACGGTCGGCCTGATCGCCGGTCTCATCGCCATCATGGGCCTGTCGATCATCTCGGCGGTCTCGGGCGTTGGGCGCGGGGTCAAGTATCTCTCGAACCTCAACCTCGTCCTCTCGGTTGTCCTTCTTCTGGTCTTCGTCGTCTTCGGCTCCTTCGCCTTCGCGATGACGACCTACGGTTCGGCGCTGGTCGACTACCTGCAGCACTTCGCCCAGCTCAGCTTCGGGCCGCACATGCCGCTCAGTCAGGCCGAGTTCGCCGCGGCGCTTCCGACCGAGGCGGCGCCGCTGGCGTCCGACCTCTATTCGGGCGCGACCAATGCCTGGGGTTCGTTCGAGAGCTTCCAGGGCGGACTCACCGGTGCTGCGGCGGAACTGTCGCCCGAGGTCCAGCAGGCCGCTTATGCGGCCGGCACCGAGGGCCGTCTCTTCGGCTGGCAGGCCGGCTGGACGACCTTCTACTGGGCCTGGTGGATCGCGTTCTCGCCCTTCGTGGGCCTGTTCCTCGCCCGCATCTCGAAGGGTCGGACGGTGCGCGAGTTCATCGTCGGCTGCGTCTTCGCCCCGGCGCTCGTCTGCTTCGCCTGGATGACCATCCTCGGCGGCACGGCGATCGACCTGGAGCTTTCCGGCCAGGCGCAGGGCGCAATCATCGCGGCATCGAACACCTCGAAGCTCTTCGTGACGCTCGGCAACATGATCACGGGCCCGTTCCTCTCGGTCGTGACCGTGATGTGCGTGGTGCTGATCCTGACCTTCCTCGTCACCTCGGCGGACTCGGGCATCCTCGTAATGAACACGATCATGTCGGGCGGCGAGCACGAAACCGGCGTCAAGCACCGCATCGTCTGGGGCGTGATCCTCACGCTCGTGATCGGCACGCTGCTGATCGCCGGCAAGAACGGCGCCGGCGCGGACCCGATGGAGGCGCTGAAGAGCGCCATGATCATCGGCGCGCTACCGTTCACGATGGTCATGGGGCTGATGTGCGCGTCGCTCGCCAAGGCGCTCTACCGCGACGGGCTGCGTGACAAGCGCGGCACCCTTCCGGTCGCCGAGCCCGCCGAATAACGGCGCGGTTACAGCATGAACCAGCGGCGCCGGGAAACCGGCGCCGCTTTTTTTTTGACATGTCGCGAAACCGTGTTGGGTCATATGCTGATCGCAATCTGCACGGGCCGGAACCGATGCCGGGGGCGCTGTCGATAGGTGGGTTTCGCGCCGGCTACTCGCAGAAATTGTGGGGAATGGCATCACCGGAGGCGGGTTCGACAACTCCAGGATAGTGTCCCGGGTGATTCTCTAATCGCAGTGGTCAAGGGCTGACTTTCCTGCGCTCCGTGATGCGTGCCGGGCTCTACGATTCTCTCCGCGATCACCGTGTAGGGTCGCAAGTTTGCATTCAGGGTCGGGTGGATCGAAACGGTGTGCGCAGTCAGTGCCGCAGCTCCGGGAGCGATCTCAACCTCTCCGCGCGTCCCGGCTGGACGCATCCTGTCGCACTGAGGGTCAGCCCTTGACCACTGCGATTAGAGAATCACCCGGGACACTATCCCCCCGAGCTTACGGCAGGACCGCGGCTGGTCCGAGAACATGTCGCGGATCACTTCGAGGAAGAGATCGTGGCGATGCAATCCGCAGACCACCGAACCGGTCAGCCCAGAATAGATCCGCGCGCAATGGGAGCAGCGAAACCGCTGAACGCCGGTCCGGGTCTGCCCCCACTTCTGGCGCCGACCCGAGCCGCAATGTGGGAAAGTCTGGTCTCGCTCCGGTGCGACAACAGGTCGAGAAGGCGTCGAAACCCTTGAGAGTCAACGAAATGCGATTGATTGGCGTGGGCCATTCGGGTTTCCAGACAGATTCTGTCGAACCCGAACATCGGCCGTTTTCGTCGAAACGAAGGCGGCCAACACGATTTTGCGACATACCCTTTTCTTACCGGGGCGGCGTGGCCTGGCGTACCACCGTGCCAGTCGAGAACAGCCGGCCCGGGAAGGCTGCCTCCCTCTGGTTCCTTCTCAGTCCGCCGTGGAGGTGAATTCGTCGCGAACGCGCAGTTGACCGGCCGCGTCACCTAACTGCTCCACCTCCTCGCCGCAGGACGGAAGCCCCCGTTCGAAGTAGTCTGGCGGCAGCCATCTCAGTTCGGACACCGCATAGCTCAATGGCTCGTCGTCCGGCGTGAGGTTGAGGACTTCGAACACGACCTCGCCGCCAGGACTGACCTCGAATGCCCGCCCCTGCTGGGCGCTCGTGATGATCAAGGCGCCGCTGTCGAGCATCTGGCTCTTGCCGCGGATGCGGGTGTAGAACCCGTTTCTGCGCCCATCGAACACGGTCCGGCGCTCGAATGTCGCGGGATCGATGGCCACGATCTCGCTGAAATCGCGGCTCATCCGGTTGTTGAAGACCATGATCTCGCCCGTCGGAAGCCAGTCCGGGTCATGCTGGCGCTGCCATTGGCCCACGCGCCACCACTTGATCTCGAGCGTGTCGGGATCCAGAACGAAGACCAGGTTGAGCGACCGCGCGCTGACCAGAAGATCACCGCGCCGGAAGTCGGGGAAGGCATCCGCCATCGTTGCCGGGAGCGGCTCCACGTCGTTCAGATGAAGGCTGTCATGCGGCCAGCCCAGCTTCGTGTTCCGCCTGTTGCGTCCCAGATCGTTGCCGAAGATCCGGCGGAGTTCGAGGACGTCGATCATCGGGTTCGCATCGACGATGTCGTCGATCGCGATGGACCGGACCACGACCCCATCCGCCGTCGCGACCTGGACGATCGCCACGTCCCCCCGCAGCCCCCAGAGCGTGCTGCCGCTGTCGTCCCTGGTCACCGAATGACTGAACGCGCCGCCCGTCACCCAGATCCGGTTCCCGCACGCATCCATCCTCTGAAGCGAGACGCCGCCGTCGAAGGTAAAGACAAAAGAGCCGTCCGGCAGCACCTCGAGTCCGTGCGCAAACTTCCGATGTCCGGGCCGCACCGTCGCGCCGTCCACCGGCACCTCGTCGAGCACCCATTTCCGCACGATCGTCAGATCAGGCGCGAGCAGAAGCGCTGCGTTCTGGACCTCCTCTCCCAAAGCGAATGCGCCGACCAGCACGCGCCAGCCTTCCGCCATGCTCCCGGGCTCGGCGCGGAACTGAAGCCCCCGCACGTTGCTCCCGTCCAACGAATCGAAGGGGCGGAAGCCGGTTGTGTCGAACGGCTCTTCCTGCATCACGCGCAATGCTTCGTCGCGGTAGTCACCCGACGCGATGTCGAAAATCTCCTCGAAGGCGTCCTTGGCCAGGCTGGGGAAAGAGGCGACCTGAACCGCCATGTCGCCGACCGCACCCGTCCGCTCGCTACCGCCCAGCTTCGATTTCACCGTCCAGCCGAACAGGACGGTAATCACCATCCAAAGGATGAGGCTGAGCAAGTAGACCCAAAGTGGCAGTGGCCGTCCCAATCCGCCTCCCCCGACAGGCCGCGCATGCGGTCGGCATGCTAGGGTCAACCATCCGACGAGGCAACAGCCGCGCCGTAAAGACCCGGCGTGACCGCAGCGCCCGCGACATGTCCGGAGCCGAATTGGCTGATCGCAGCACGACTTGGCCGATTGCGGACGGTGTGTTCTAATTGCGCCACGAGATGTCGCCGAAGAGCGCCACATGATGTCAGGCGGTTTCGACACGAGCCTGACAAGATCGACCTTCCGGACGCGCCTCGGCTGCATCGGATCGTTTCGCCGGCGCTGACGGCACAAGAAAACCGGTTCCGCCGCCAACCGCCGCCGAGCCTTGGGATGACCACAACAGGGAGGCAACAGTGTTCAGCAAGATCATGGTTCCCGTCGATCTGCGGCATCCGGAACGGATGCAGAAAGCGCTGCGGACGGCGGCCGATCTCGCGCGGCTCTACTCGGCTGGTGTCTGCTATGTCGGCGTGACCAGCCCCGAGCCCAGCGATCTCGGCCATACGCCGCAGGAATTCGCCGCCCGGCTCGCCGGGTTCGCCAAGGGCGAGGCGGCCCAGCACGGCCATGACGCGACATCGCACATGGTCGTCAGCCATGACCCGACCGTCGAACTCGACAAGACGCTGCTCGGCACCGTGGAGGAACTGGGGGCCGATCTGGTGATCATGGCGACCCATGACCCGAACGTGACCGACTACATCTGGTCTTCGCACGGCGGCGCGCTCGCCCTGCATTCGCCCGCCTCCATCATGCTTGTCCGAGGCTGACGCAACGGATCCGAACACGATACTGCGAGAGGAGGACGCCACATGACCGATCAGGACAACACCCAAGGCATCCCCTTGCCCGAGGGCGCGGCGGACATCATCGACACCGATTACACGATCGGCCAGGACAATGTCGAAGGCCAGCTCGGCCCGTTCGGCTTCGACGTCCACAATCCGGTCTTTCTGGTCTCGGGGCTGACCATCGTGGCCTTCGTCTTCTACGCGCTGGCCCTTCCCGAACAGGCGGGCGCGGTTTTCGGCTGGCTCCGGCCCTGGCTGACCTCGACCTTCGACTGGTTCTTCCTCGGCGCGGCCAATATTTTCGTGCTGTTCTGCCTCTTCCTGATCGTCAGCCCCTGGGGCGCGGTCCGGCTCGGCGGCCAGGAGGCGACGCCCGACT
>JBFKMA010000072.1:0-9190 GCA_041630175.1 Albidovulum sp. | reverse complement strand
GCGCGGTCAGTGCCCGAGCCCGCAGGCGGCGATCACCGCCATGTTGAGGATGTCGTTCACGGTCGATCCCGTCGAACAGATCTGGATCGGCTTGTCGACGCCGGTGAGGATCGGGCCGATCACCGTGGCGCCGGCCATTTCCTGCAGCAGCTTGACCGAGATCGAGGCCGAATGCCGCGCCGGCACCACGAGCACGTTGGCGGGCCCGGAGAGCCGGCAGAACGGGTAATGCGCCATCTGGGTGGGATTGAGCGCCACGTCCACGGTCATTTCGCCGTCATACTCGAAATCCACCCGCCGCCTGTCGAGGACGCGCGCCGCCTGATGCATCTTGGTCGCGCGTTCGGAGACCGGATAACCGAAAGTCGAGAACGAGAGGAACGCCACGCGCGGATCGATCCCGAGGCCGCGCGCCACCGCGACGCCGCGTTCGGCGATGTCGGCGAGGTCCTCCTCGTCCGGCCATTCGTGTACCAGAGTGTCGCCGAGGAAGACGATCCGGCCGCGATGGACGATCGCGGTGATGCCGACCGCGCCATCCTCGGCCTTCACGTCGAAGACGTGGTTGATGAGACCGAGCACATGCGCGGATTTGCGGGTGGCACCGGAGACGAGCCCGTCGCCATGGCCGTGGGCGAGCATCAGCGCCGAGAAGACATGCCGATCGCGCGCGGCGAGCCGGTGGACGTCGTGCTGGTCGAAGCCCTGGCGCTGCAGGCGCTCGTAGAGGAACTCCTTGTAGGTGTTGAGGTGCTGGGTGTTGGCGGCGTTGACGACCTCGATCTCCTCCACCGCGTCGGCGAGACCCTCGGCGGTAAGTTTCTCCTTCACGTCAGGCTCGCGACCGACCACCAGCGCCTTGCCGAGCCCGGCGCGCTGATAGGCGACGGCAGCGCGCAGAACGCGCGGATCGTCGCCCTCGGCGAAGATCATCCGCGCCTGGGCGGCGCGGGCGCGGGCGTGGATGCCCTGCAGGATCGACGCGGTCGGGTCCATGCGCGACTTGAGGTTCAGCTCGTAGGCTTCCATGTCGATGATCGGGCGCCGCGCGACGCCGGTATCCATCCCGGCGCGCGCCACCGCGGGCGGCACGACATGGATCAGCCGCGGGTCGAACGGGGTCGGGATGATATAGTCGCGGCCGAAGGTCAACTTGCGGCCATAGGCCATCGCGACCTCGTCGGGCACGGCCTGGCGGGCGAGCTTGGCGAGCGCCTCGGCGCAGGCGATCTTCATCTCGTCATTGATGGCGCGGGCATGGATGTCGAGCGCGCCGCGGAAGAGATAGGGGAAGCCGAGCACGTTGTTGACCTGGTTCGGATAATCCGAGCGGCCGGTGGCGACGATCGCGTCCTCGCGCACGGCATGGGCCTCTTCCGGGGTGATCTCGGGGTCGGGATTGGCCATGGCGAAGATCACCGGATTGGGCGCCATCGAGGCGACCATGTCCTGCGTCACCGCGCCCTTGGCCGAGACGCCGAGGAACACGTCGGCGCCCTTCATCGCGTCTTCGAGCGTGCGGGCGTCGGTCTTCACCGCATGGGCGGATTTCCACTGGTTCATGCCCTCGGCGCGGCCCTGGTAGATCACGCCCTTGGTGTCGCACATGATGCAGTTCTCGTGGCGCGCACCCATCGCCTTGATGAGTTCGAGGCAGGCGATGCCGGCGGCACCCGCGCCGTTCAGCACGATCCTGCAGTCGGCGAGCTGCTTGCCGCTGATCTCCAGCGCATTGATCAGCCCGGCGGCGCAGATCACCGCGGTGCCGTGCTGGTCGTCATGGAACACCGGGATGTCCATGATCTCCTTCAGTCGGCTTTCGATGATGAAGCATTCCGGCGCTTTGATGTCCTCGAGGTTGATGCCGCCGAAAGTCGGGCCCATCAGGCTGACGGCCTTGATGAATTCGTCGGCGTCCTCGGTGTCGAGCTCGATGTCGATGGCGTTGACGTCGGCGAAGCGCTTGAAAAGCACCGCCTTCCCTTCCATCACCGGCTTCGAGGCCAGCGCGCCGAGATTGCCGAGCCCGAGGATCGCGGTGCCGTTCGAGATGACCGCGACCATGTTGCCCTTCACGGTGTAGTCATAGGCGGTGCCGGGATCGGCGGCGATCGCCTCGACCGGCACGGCGACGCCCGGCGAATAGGCGAGCGAGAGGTCGCGCTGCGTCGTCATCGGCTTCGAAGCGTTGATCTCGTATTTTCCGGGCGTCGGGTTCAGGTGATAGGCGAGCGCCTCTTCCGGGGTGACGCGGTTCTTCGGGGCCATATGCGACGTTTCCTTGATCGTTTCCGCCGTCATAGCGCCCCTTCCCTCGGGTCACAATCCATAGGATTTGCGGCTTTTCCCCATGGGCGCGGTTTTGTAGGGTCGCGCGGAGGTTCGAGGGGGTGCGCGTGAACGTAAGCGACGGCAACGTGACGCCGATGATGGCGCAGTATCTGGAGATCAAGGGGCGCTATCCGGACGCGCTCCTGTTCTACCGGATGGGCGATTTCTACGAGATGTTCTTTGCCGATGCCGAGGCGGCGGCAAGCGCGCTCGACATCGCGCTGACCAAGCGCGGCCAGCATCTCGGGGCGGATATCCCGATGTGCGGGGTGCCGGTGCACGCGGCCGAGGGTTATCTGCTGACGCTGATCCGCAAGGGTTTCCGGGTGGCCATCGCCGAGCAGATGGAGGACCCGGCCGAAGCCAAGAAGCGCGGCTCGAAATCGGTCGTGGCGCGCGACGTGGTGCGGCTGGTGACGCCCGGCACGCTGACCGAGGAGGCGCTTCTCGAGGCGCGGCGGCACAATTTCCTCGCGGCCTGGGCGGAGGTCCGCGACACGGCGGCCTTGGCCTGGGTCGACATCTCCACCGGCGAATTCCGGGTGATCCCCTGCCCGATGATCCGGCTCGGACCGGAGCTCGCGCGGCTTTCCCCCCGCGAGGTGATCGTCAGCGAGACCAAAGAGGCCGATCTCGCCGGACTCGTGTCCGATTCCGGGGCGGCGCTGACACCGCTGTCGCGCGGCTCCTTCGACAGCACCGGCGCCGAGAGGCGGCTCTGCGCGCTTTTCGACGTGGCGACGCTCGACGCCTTCGGCACGTTCGACCGGGCCGAGACCTCGGCGATGGGCGCCATCGTCGACTATCTCGACCTGACGCAGCGCGGCAATCTGCCGCTTCTCAACCCGCCGGTGAAGGAGGCGCCGGGCGGCTCGGTGCAGATCGACGCCGCGACCCGGCGCAACCTCGAGATCACCCAGGCGCTGTCGGGCGGCCGCGAAGGCTCGCTGATCGCCGCGATCGACCGCACCGTCACCGCGGGCGGCGCCCGGCTTCTGGAACGGCGGCTTTCGGCGCCGTCGCGGGATCTCGCCGAGATCCGCGCGCGACTGGAGGCGGTCGGGTTCCTCGTCGGGGACGCGCGGCTGGCGGACACGCTGCGCGCCGACCTGCGGAAGGCGCCCGACATGGACCGCGCGCTGTCGCGGCTGGCGCTCGATCGCGGCGGGCCGCGGGACCTGGCGGCAATCCGCGCGGGCCTGGCCGAGGCCGGCCGCATCTCGGCACGCCTGTCCGGAGAGATCCCCGCGCGGCTAACCGAGGCGGCCAAGGCGCTCACCGGCTTCGACGATCTCGTCGCCCGTCTCGACGCGACGCTGGTCGCCGAGCCGCCGCTTCTCGTGCGGGATGGTGGCTTCATCGCAGCCGGCCACGATCCCGACCTCGACGAGGCGCGGCAGCTCCGCGACGAGGGCCGCGGCGTGATCGCGCGGATGCAGGCCGACTATGCCCGCGAGACCGGCATCCAGAGCCTGAAGATCAAGCACAACAACGTGCTCGGCTATTTCATCGAAACCACGGCAACCCATGCCGAGAAGATGCTCTCGGCGCCCCTGAACGAGACCTTCATCCACCGCCAGACCACCGCGAGCCAGGTGCGCTTCACCACCGTGCCGCTGTCCGAGATGGAGACCAGGATCCTCAATGCCGGCAACCTGGCGCTGGAGATCGAAAAGCGGCTCTATGACGGCCTGAAGGCCACGGTTCTCGACGCCTCAGTGATGATCTCGCAGGCCGCGCGGGCGCTGGCCGAGATCGACCTGACCGCCGCCTTCGCCGACCTCGCGCGCGGCGAGGACTGGTGCGAACCGCAGGTCGACGACAGCCGCGCCTTCGAGATCGAGGGCGGCCGTCATCCGGTCGTCGAACGTGCGCTGAAACGCACGGGAGAGCCGTTCATCGCCAACGACTGTGAACTCACGGCGGGCGAAACGCCCGCGATCCGGCTGCTCACGGGGCCGAACATGGCCGGCAAATCGACCTTCCTGCGCCAGAATGCGCTGATCGCGCTTCTCGCCCAGGCCGGCAGCTTCGTGCCGGCGCGGCGGGCGCATATCGGGCTCGTCAGCCAGCTTTTCAGCCGCGTCGGCGCGGCCGACGACCTCGCCCGCGGCCGCTCGACCTTCATGGTCGAGATGGTCGAGACCGCGGCGATCCTCAACCAGGCCGACGACCGGGCGCTGGTGATCCTCGACGAGATCGGCCGCGGCACCGCGACCTATGACGGTCTCTCGATCGCCTGGGCGACGCTCGAACACCTGCACGACGTGAACCGCGCGCGCGCGCTCTTCGCCACGCATTACCACGAGATGACGGCGCTCGCCCACAAGCTCGACGGGGTCGAGAACGCCACCGTCGCGGTCAAGGAATGGGAAGGCGAGGTGATCTTCCTGCACGAGGTCCGCAAGGGCGCCGCCGACCGCTCCTACGGCGTGCAGGTGGCGCGGCTCGCGGGCCTGCCGGCGGCGGTCGTGGAACGCGCCAAGGTGGTGCTCGAGGCGCTGGAAAAGGGCGAGCGCGAGGGCGGTGCGCGCAAGCACGCGCTGATCGACGACCTGCCGCTGTTCAGCGCTGCGCCGGCGGCGCCGCCGCGTCCCGCCAAGGGGCCGTCAAGGCTGGAAGAGCGGCTGGCGGCGCTGCATCCCGACGAGATGACGCCGCTCGAGGCGCTCGCCGCGCTCTACCAGCTGAAACAGGCGCTCGAGGAGTGAGCTCCCCCGCATCCTGCTTCATCTTGCCGGAAATATCCCACGGGGGTGCGGGGGTGTGAAAACCCCCCGTCCGACGGCCGGGATCAGGACTTCGGCGTCGAGGACACGCCGACCTGCGCGGGGCGCAGCAGGCGTTCGTGCAGCATGAAACCGTCGGTCATCACCTGGATGATGTCGCCGGCCTTGGTGCCGGGCAGCGGCGCCTCGAACATCGCCTGGTGAAGCTGCGGGTCGAAAGCGTCTCCGACCGCCGGCGTGATCGGCTTGACGCCGTGCTTGGTCAGCACGTTCAGAAGCTCGCGCAGCGTGAGTTCCACGCCCTCGATGAGACCCTTGGCGGCCTCGCGGCTTTCCTCGCCCGCGGCATCCAGCGCGCGCCGGAGGTTGTCGTAGACCGGCAGAAGGTCGCGCGCGAGCTTCGAGCCGCCATACTGTTCCGCCTCGCGCCGGTCGCGTTCGCCGCGCTTGCGGATGTTCTCGGCATCGGCGAGCGCCCGCATGAAGCGGTTGCGCAGCTCGTCGCGCTCGGCCCGCAGCGCCTCGATCTCGTCGAACATCACCTCGGCCTCGAGCCCTTCTTCGCCCATCAGCGCCTGATCTTCGGCAATCTCGTCTTTCTTCATCTCAGTCATTGGTTCTATCCCTTGCGCTCCCCGGACAGGAGCCGTCCGACAAGCTGCGCCGTGTAGTCGACGATCGGCACGATGCGCCCGTAATTGAGCCGCGTCGGTCCGATCACGCCCACGGCGCCGATGATCTTACGGTCAGCGTTCATATAGGGAGAGACCACCAGAGAGGAACCCGAAAGTGAGAAAAGCTTGTTCTCCGATCCGATAAAAATGCGCACCCCCTCGCCTGCTTCGGCGAGTTCGAGGAATTCGGCGATATCGCGCTTGCGCTCCAGATCGTCGAAGAGCGTACGGATGCGGTCGAGATCGGCCTCGTCGGCCTGATCGAGGAGGTTGGCGCGGCCGCGGACGATGAGCCGCTCCTGTGCCTCGCCGGGATGTTCCCAGACCGCGATGCCGCTCTCGACGAGGTCGCGGGCCGCGGCATCCAATTCCTGCCGGCGCCTGGCGATCTCCTTGCGCAGATGGGCGCGCAGCTCCGACAGCGTGCGGCCCTCGGCAAGCGCGTTGAGGAAATTGCCGGCTTCGCGCATCGCCGAAGGCGTGTGGCCCGGCGCCGGGGCGAAGACCCGGTTCTCCACATTGCCATCGGCGAAGACGAGGACGACGAGCGCCCGGTCGGCGCCGAGGCTGACGAATTCGATATGGCGGATCGGCGCTTCGTGCTTGGGGGTGAGCACCAGGCTCGCGCCGTGGGTGATGCCCGACAGTGCCAGGCCGATGCGGTCGAGCATCGAGGCGAGGCCCGGTTCGTTGCCGCCCGTGGTGGCGTCGATCGCCTGGCGGTCCTCGGAGGTTAGGGTCGAGATCTCCATGAGCCCGTCGACGAACATCCTGAGACCGAGCTGGGTCGGAATGCGCCCGGCCGAGGTGTGCGGACTGTCCAAGAGGCCGAGGAATTCTAGATCCTGCATCACGTTGCGGATCGTCGCGGCGCTGACCTTTTCGCTCATCGAGCGGGTGAGCGTGCGCGAGCCGACCGGGTCACCGGTGTCGAGATAGCCCTCGACGACGCGGCGGAAAACCTCCCGCGAACGCTCGTTCATCTCGGCCAGGATCTTCGATCTGTCGGTCATCGCCTTATTCATATGGGCCCCTGACAGATAAAGAGCGAGAGGCGGCCGCGTCAATCGGGGTTGCATCGGCGCGGGCCGGGCCTGTAATTGACCCCGACACCGAGGAAAGGACCATCCATGCGACCCTCTGGCCGGAAGCTCGACGAGATGCGGGCAATCTCCATCGAAACGGGCGTGACCAAACATGCCGAGGGATCCTGCCTGATCCGCTGCGGGGATACGCATGTGCTGTGCACCGCGACGATCGAGGACAAGGCGCCGTCATTCCTGAAGGGCACCGGGCTCGGCTGGGTGACGGCGGAATACGGCATGCTGCCGCGCGCCACCAACACCCGCAACCGGCGCGAGGCCGCATCCGGCAAGCAGTCGGGACGAACACAGGAAATTCAAAGGCTTATCGGGCGCGCTTTGAGAGCGGGCGTGGACCGCGTGGCGTTGGGCGAACGGCAGATCGTCGTCGATTGCGACGTGATCCAGGCCGACGGCGGCACGCGCTGTGCCGCGATCACGGGGGGCTGGGTGGCGCTCAGGCTCGCGGTCAACAAGCTGATCAAGGCCGGCGCGGTGGTCTCCGACCCGATCGTCGATCACGTCGCGGCGGTCTCCTGCGGGATCTATGCCGGGCAGCCGTTGCTCGACCTCGACTATGCCGAGGACAGCGAGGCCGGGACCGACGGCAATTTCATCCTGACCGGGCGCGGCCGGCTCATCGAGGTGCAGATGTCGGCCGAGGGCGCGACCTTCTCGCGCGACGAGATGGGCGCGCTGCTCGACCTCTCCGAACGCGGCATCGCGGCGCTGGTCGAGGCGCAGAAGGCGGCGGTCTGATGCGGCGGTTTTCCGGCGACCGGCTTCTGGTGGCGACGCACAACAGGGGCAAGCTCGAGGAGATCGCGGCGCTGCTCGCGCCCTACGGCATCGCCTGCGTGGGCGCCGCCGAGATGGGTCTGCCGGAGCCGGAGGAAACCGAGGCGACCTTCGTGGGCAACGCCCGCATCAAGGCCCATGCCGCGGCCACGGCCACCGGGCTGCCGGCCTTGGCCGATGACAGCGGGATTGAGGTCGACGGGCTGAACGGCGCGCCCGGCGTCTACACCGCCGACTGGGCGATGACGCCCTCGGGCCGCGATTTCGTCCAGGCGATGACGCGGACCTGGGACGAGCTGGAAAAGGCCGGCGCGCCCTCGCCGCGCACCGCGCGGTTCCGGGCGACGATGGTGCTCGCCTGGCCCGACGGCCATGACGAGGTCTTCGAGGGCAAGGTCGAAGGTCAGGTCGTCTGGCCGATGCGCGGCAGGCAGGGCCACGGCTACGATCCGATGTTCCAGCCCGACGGATACGAGATCACCTTCGCCGAGATGGACCCGGCCGAGAAGAACCGGATCAGTCACCGGGCCGACGCCTTCGCCAAGCTCGTCACCTGTTTCGAGGGCGTCGGCGCGTGAGACGGATTTCGACCGGATCGCCCTTCGAGAGAACCATGGGCTACAGCCGTGCCGTCGTGAAGGGCGGCTGGTGCTTCGTCTCGGGCGTCACCGGCTACGACTATGCCACGATGGCGATGCCGGATGGCATTGCCGACCAGGCGCGGAACTGCTTCGCGACGATCCGCTCGGTGCTGACCGAGGCGGGCTTTGCGCTGGAGGACGTGGTGCGGGTGCAGTACACCGTCACCGATGCCGGGCTGGTGGACGCGCTCGTCCCCGCGCTCGGCGAAGCGTTCGCAGAGATCCGGCCGGCGGCGACGATGGTGATCGGCGGGCTGATCCGGCCGGAGATGAAGGTCGAGATCGAGGTCACGGCATTCAAGGGCTGAGGCCCGCGCCTCCGATCGCGGGCGGGACCGGCGGCTTTGCCTGAAGGGCTGAACATGGAAGATTGGCGACATGGCGGGTTCGGGCTCTATCTGCACTGGCCGTTCTGTGCCTCGAAATGCCCCTATTGCGACTTCAACTCCCATGTCGCCGCCGAAATCGACCAGAAGCGCTGGGAGCGTGCCTATCTGAGCGAGATCGACCGGATCGGCGCCGAGACGCAAGGCCGCGTGCTCAACACGGTGTTCTTCGGCGGCGGAACGCCGTCACTGATGGCGCCCGAACTGGTCGCGGCGATCCTCGACCGGGTGCGGGCGACCTGGCCGATGGCGAACGATGTCGAGGTGACGCTGGAGGCCAATCCCGGCTCGGTCGAGGCAGGACGGTTCCGGGGTTACGCCGAGGCCGGCGTCAACCGGGTGTCGATGGGGGTGCAGGCGCTCAACGACGCCGATCTGCGGCGGCTCGGGCGGCTGCATTCGGTGGCCGAGGCGCGGGCCGCCTTCGACGTCGCGCGGAGCGTCTTCGGGCGCGTGAGCTTCGACCTCATCTATGCGCGGCAGGACCAGGATCTGGCGGGCTGGGAAGCGGAACTGCGTGAGGCGGTGGCAATGGCGGTGGATCACCTG